>CAIYNT010000137.1 GCA_903927605.1 uncultured Holophagaceae bacterium | reverse complement strand
TGGGCACCTTCGGGGTGATGTACCTGCTGGGCTACAGCCTCAACAACCTCACCCTCATGGCACTGACCATCTCCACGGGCTTCGTGGTGGATGACGCGATCGTGATGATCGAGAACATCATGCGCTACATCGAGGAGGGCCTGCCTCCGCTTGAAGCGGCGCTGAAGGGGTCCGGACAAATCGGATTCACCATTCTCTCGCTGACCGTTTCTCTCATCGCAGTGCTGATTCCGCTGCTCTTCATGGGCGACATCGTGGGGCGGCTGTTCCGCGAATTCGCCGTGACCCTCAGCGTGACCATTCTCGTCTCGGCGGTGGTATCTCTGACGCTCACGCCCATGATGTGCGCCCGCCTTCTGAGCCACCAGAAGGAGAACGAGCAGGGCCGCCTGTACCAGGCCTCAGAGCGCGTCTTCCAGCGGATCATCGCCTTCTACGGCCGCACCCTCAGCTGGGTGCTCAACCACCAGAAGGCCACCTTGGTGGTGGCCGTGGCTACGCTGGCCTCCACCATCCTGCTCTACCTGGCCATCCCCAAGGGGTTCTTCCCGGTCCAAGACACGGGCGTGATCCTCGGCATTTCCGAGGCCCCCCAGTCCGTGTCGTTCACGGCCATGGCCGAGGCGCAGCAGGCGCTGGCGCGGGTAATCCTGAAGGATCCCGCCGTAGCCAGCCTCTCCTCCTTCATCGGCATCGATGGCACCAATACCACCCTCAACAGCGGGCGCATCCAGATCAACCTGAAGCCCCTGGAAGAGCGCAGGCTCAGCTCCAGCGAGGTCATCCGCAGGCTTCAGCCCGAATTGGCTCGAGTCCAGGGCATCCAGCTCTTCATGCAGCCCATCCAGGATCTCACCGTGGAGGACCGTGTCAGCCGCACCCAGTACCAGTTCACCCTGGAGGACGCCGATCCGAAGGAACTGGGCGAATGGGCACCGCGCTTCGTGGAGCGTCTCCGGGCCATTCCCGAATTGAGGGATGTGGCCAGTGATCAGCAGAACTCGGGCCTTCAGGTCCGGCTCGTCCTGGACCGGACCACAGCCTCCCGCCTCGGCATCACGCCCCAGATGCTGGACGACGCCCTGTACGACGCCTTCGGCCAGCGGCAGATCTCCACCATGTTCACGCAGCTGAACCAGTACCGCGTGGTGCTGGAGGCTTCTCCCGGATTGCAGCAGCACCCCGAGGACCTGCAGAACATCTTCGTGCGTTCCTCCTCCGGGGCGGCGGTACCCCTCAGCGCCTTCACCCGCCTGGAGACCGGGACCACCCCCTTATTGGTCAACCACCAGGGCCAGTTCCCCACCGTGAACGTCTCCTTCAATCTGGCCCCTGGCGTCTCCCTGGGGGACGCCGTGAATGCCATCCAGCTGGCCAAGCGGGATATCGACCTCCCCCCCAGCATCAAGGCCGGCTTCCAGGGCACCGCCCAGGCCTTTGGGGCCTCGCTCGCCAATACGCCATTCCTCATCCTCGCGGCGATCCTGACGGTCTACATCCTCCTCGGCGTGCTGTACGAGAGCTACATCCATCCCATCACCATCCTCTCCACCCTGCCTTCGGCCGGCGTGGGGGCCCTGCTCTCCCTGATGCTCTGCCGCACCGACTTCAGCGTCATCGCCCTCATCGGCATCATCCTGCTCATCGGAATCGTGGAGAAGAACGCGATCATGATGATCGACTTCGCCCTGGATGCGGAACGCAAGGAGGGCCTGCCCCCACATGAGGCCATCTACCAGGCCTCCCTGTTGCGCTTCCGGCCCATCATCATGACCACCTTGGCCGCCCTCCTGGGCGGGGTGCCCCTGGCCCTGGGCACAGGCGTGGGTTCTGAGCTTCGCCGCCCGCTGGGCATCGCCATCGTGGGCGGCCTGATCTTCAGCCAGGTGCTGACGCTCTACACGACGCCCGTGATTTATCTGGCGTTCGACCGTCTCGCGCGCCGCATGCGCGGCGCGCGCACGGCTTCGCCAAAAGCGTGAGATCCATGCCGCGCCCTTCACGCCATCAGTTCTTCCGCCGCCCTGGCGGCGGCTATCTCCAGGCGGAACGCCTGGAGCAGGATTTATGAGCCTCTCCTCCCCCTTCATCCGGCGCCCGATTGCCACCACACTGCTGACCGTGGCGCTGGCACTGCTGGGGGGCATCGCCTACCAGTTCCTCCCCGTGGCCCCGCTGCCCCAGGTGGACTTCCCCACCATCCAGGTCTCAGCCGGGTTGCCCGGCGCGAGTCCAGAAACCATGGCCTCCTCCGTGGCGACGCCCCTGGAACGCCAGTTCGGGCGCATCGCCGGCGTGACGGAAATGACCTCCACCAGTTCTCTGGGGTCCACGAACATCACCCTCCAGTTCGACCTCGACCGGAACATCGACGCCGCCGGCCGGGACGTCCAGGCCGCCATTAACGCCGCCCAAGGCAACCTGCCTCCTGACCTTCCGAGCAACCCCTCCTACCGGAAGGTGAACCCGGCGGATGCGCCCATTATCATGCTGTCTCTTACCTCCCGGGTGGTGCCCCGGGAGAGGATGTACGATCTTGCCTCCTCGGTGCTTCAGCAGAAGCTCTCCCAGGTACCGGGCGTGGGCCAGGTCTTCGTGTGGGGTGGCGCCTTGCCCGCCGTCCGGGTGGATGTCAATCCCGCCGAGCTGAACAGCCATGGTCTGGGCTTGGAGAATGTCCGGCTGGCCATTGCCAATGCCAACATCAACCGGCCCAAGGGCGACCTCGCCAATGCCCACCACACCTGGTCTCTGAGTACCACCGACCAGCTGATGTCCGCTTCCGAGTACCAGCCCCTGATCATCAGCTACCGTCGGGGCGCGGCTCTGCGACTCGCCGATGTGGCCAAGGTCAGTGACTCGGTGGAGAACCTGCGGAACCTGGGCATCTCCAACGGCGTACCCGCCATCATCATCCCCATCTTCCGCCAGCCCGGCGCCAACATCATCGAGACCGTGGACCAGGTCCGGGCCATGCTGCCGCAGCTGAAGGCCTCCCTGCCGCCCACCCTGACCCTGGATGTCCTCATCGACACCACCCGGACCATCCGGGCCTCGGTCCGCGACGTGCAGTTCGCTCTCTCCGTCTCCATCCTGCTGGTCATCCTGGTGGTGTTCCTCTTCCTGCGGAGCCCGCGCTCCACTTTGATCCCCAGCGTGGCGGTGCCCATCTCCCTGATCGGCACCTTCGGAGCGATGTACCTGCTGGGCTATACCATCGACAACCTCTCCCTCATGGCCTTGACCGTGGCGACGGGCTTCGTGGTGGACGATGCCATCGTGGTGGTGGAGAACATCACCCGCCACCTCGAGGCGGGCATGGCACCCATGGAGGCAGCCTTTCACGGCGCCAAGGAGATCGGCTTCACCGTGGTGTCCATCAGCATCTCCCTGATCGCGGTCTTCATTCCCATCCTGCTCATGGGTGGCATCGTCGGTCGCCTCTTCCGGGAGTTCGCCATCACCCTTTCCGTGGCCATCCTGGTCTCGCTGCTCGTTTCGCTCACCACCACGCCTATGATGTGCTCCCGGCTGCTGCGTCCCCACGCGGAGGAGAAACACGGCCGCCTGTTCCAGGCCAGTGAACGGGTCTTCCTGTGGATCCTCGGCCGCTATGAGCTGTCCCTGACCTGGGTGCTGCAACGCCCCTTTCCCACACTCATGGTCTTCTTCGCGACCGTGGTGGCCACGGTGGTTCTCTACGTCACCATTCCCAAGGGGTTCTTTCCCCAGCAGGATACCGGGCGCCTCACGGGAAGCATCGTGGCCGCCCAGGATATCTCGTTCCAGGGTATGGAGCGGCTGCTCCGGGAATACGTTGCCCTGGTCCAGTCGGACCCGGCCCTGGAGAATGTCACCGGCTTCGTGGGCGGGGGCAACACGGGCCGGATCTTCTGTTCTCTGAAGCCGGTGGAGCAACGCAAGGGCCACGAGACCGCGGATCAGGTGATCGCGCGGCTGCGGGCCAAGACCTCCCATATCCCCGGGGCCAACCTGTACATGCAGCCCGTGCAGGATCTCCGCATCGGGGGCCGACCCGCCAGCGCCCAGTACCAGTACACCCTGCAGGGTGACGACACCCGGGAGTTGTTTGAATGGTCCCCGAAGGTCCTCCAACGGCTCCGGACACTCCCGCAACTGGCGGACGTCAACTCCGACCTCCAGAACCAGGGACTGGAAGCCACGGTGACCATCGATCGAGCGACTGCCTTCCGCCTGGGCGTCACGCCCCAGGCCATCGACGCCACCCTCTACGATGCCTTCGGCCAGCGCTTCGTCTCCACCACCTATACCCAGCTGAACCAGTACCACGTGGTGATGGAGGTGGATCCGTCCTTCTGGCAGACCCCCGATGGGCTGAAGGCCATCTACGTGCGGTCCGCCACGGGCGCCCTCGTGCCGCTCAGCGCCTTCGCCCACTTTGAACGCCGGCACACGGCCCTCTCCGTGAACCACCAGGGGCAGCTGCCCTCGGTGACCCTCTCCTTCAACCTGCCGGTCGGGGTGGCCCTGAGCCAGGCCACCGACGCCATCGATAAGGCCGAGCAGCAGATCCGCCTGCCGGGCACCATCCGGGGCAGCTACATGGGAACGGCCCAGGCCTTCAAGGCCTCCCTCTCCAACATGCTCCTGCTCGTGGTGGCGGCCCTCCTGGCGGTCTACATCGTCCTGGGGGTGCTCTACGAGAGCCTCATCCACCCCCTCACCATCATCTCCACCATCCCCAGCGCGGGCGTGGGGGCCATCGTGGCCCTGCGCCTCTTCCACATGGATCTCAGCGTCATGGGGATCATTGGGATCATCCTCCTCATCGGCATCGTGAAGAAGAACGCCATCCTCATGATCGACTTCGCCATCGAGGTGGAGCGCCGGGAGGGCAAGACCCCCGAAGCCTCCATCTTCCAGGCCTGCCTGCTGCGGTTCCGGCCCATCACCATGACCACCATGGCGGCCCTGCTGGGGGGCCTGCCCCTGGCCATCGGCAT
>CAIYNT010000136.1 GCA_903927605.1 uncultured Holophagaceae bacterium | reverse complement strand
GGGGTGTAGCCGGAGGCATCGCCGTAGTCGTAGGCGTAGGCGCCCTTGGTGAGGGTGGGGCAGCTGGTGGGTTCCACCGCCACCAGCCGCAGATTCGGCGTCTTCCCTGCGGCCTTGTCCGCCAGGAAGGGCAGCGCGATGCCCCCGAAGGAGGAGCCACCGCCGCAGGGGCCGAAGATCACATCGGGCCAGTCCCCGGCCTTCTCGAACTGCTTCTTGGCCTCGAGCCCGATGATGGTCTGGTGCAGCAGCACGTGGTTCAGCACCGAGCCAAGGCAGTAGTTGGTGTCCGGACGACCGGCGGCCTCCTCCACTGCTTCGGAGATCGCGAGTCCGAGGGAGCCGTCGCTGTCGGGGTGCTTGGCGAGGACATCCCGCCCCGCCTTCGTCAGGATGCTGGGGCTGGAGAACACCTCAGCCCCCCAGGCCTGCATCATGGAGCGACGGGAGGGCTTCTGGTCATAGCTGACCTTCACCATGAACACCCGCACATCGATGCCGAACATCTGGCCCGCAAAGGCCATGGAAGAGCCCCACTGGCCTGCGCCAGTCTCGGTGGTGAGCCTCCGGATGCCCACCTGGTGGTTGTAGAAGGCCTGGGGCACTGCGGTGTTGGGTTTGTGGGAGCCCGCCGGGGAGACGCCCTCGTTCTTATAGTAGAGCTTCGCCGGGGTGCCCAGGGCCTGTTCCAGGCGCAGAGCCCGGATCAAGGGGGAAGGGCGCCACAGGCGGTAGATCTCACGCACGGCTTCGGGGATGGGGATCCACCGCTCGGCCGACATCTCCTGTTCCAGCAGAGGGCTCGGGAAGATGGCGAGCATCTGCTCGGGACTGACCAGCTTGCCGTCCGGCCCCAAGGGTGGGGAGGGCGGATTCGGCAGGTCAGCAACCACGTTGTACCAGTGGGTAGGGATCTCCTGCTGCTCAAGAATGAAGCGGGTGGTCTGCATGGCGGCTCCGGGCAGTTCTGATATGGGGAAGGGAGAAGTATAGCCCCCCCAGCGCCCCAGCCAGGAGGCCGATTCTGGGGCAGGGAGGCCGCTTCAGCTCTTGCTGAGCCTCGCCGCGATCCGCCCGCGCAGCGTGTCCGGGACCAGGTCCGAGAGATTGCCGCCCATGGTGCCGATCTCCCGGACGAGACGGCTGCTTACGGCGCTGTACTTCTCCTTGGGCATCAGGAAGACGGTCTCCAGCTCCGGCGCCAGCTTCCGGTTCATGAGGGCCATCTGGAACTCGTACTCGAAATCGCTGAAGGCCCGCACCCCTCGGACGATGAACTGGGCACCCCGGGATTTGGCGAAGTCCACCAGCAGGCCGTGGAAGCTGGTGATGACGATCGCTGGGTGGTTGCCGAACAGGTCCTGCAGCATGGCTACCCGCTCCTCCACGGTGAAGGCCGGTGTCTTGGAGGGATTGTGCAGGACCGCCACGACCAGGCGGTCCACCAGCTTCTCGGCCCGCAGGATGATGTCCCAGTGGCCCAGAGTCACGGGGTCGAAAGAGCCTGGATAGATGGCCGTGCGCACAGGTGCTCCGGGAATTTGTCCTAAGCCTAGCGCATCGGGCCGGGTGTGGGTGTCACAGTGTGGATGGTTGGGATTACAGTGGTCCCATGAGAACGCAGCAGGAGCGGAGTTCCACTTTGGCGAAGCCGAAGCCCGGAGGGTGCGGCACAGGAGGTGCCGCATGAGCCAGAGATTAAGCGTCGGACTGCTCTTTGGTGGGGAATCCCCGGAACATGAAGTCTCCATCGTCACCGCGCGAGCCATTGCGGAGCACCTGGATCGGACGCGCTTCAACGTGCGCCCCATGGGGATCGCCCGGAATGGCGTATGGGTGGTGACCGGTGATCCCTTCGCACGGCTGGCTGCGGGAGAACTGCCCCAGCGCAGCGAGGTGCCCTTTCTTCCCCTTGAAAGGGGTGCCGAGGCGACCGGCCTGCCGGACCTTTTCTTCAATGCCCTCCACGGTGCCGGTGGCGAGGATGGCCAGATCAACGGCTACCTGGAACTGCTCCACCGTCCCTACACGGGCGGGGGCCTGCTGGCCATGGCGGCGGGCATGGACAAGTGGATCACCAAGCGCCTCTGGGAATCGGAAGGGCTTTCCGTCGTTCCCTATGTGGGGCTCACCGAGGAACACTGGAAGCGCGAACGCTCGGCCTGCCTCGCGGAGTGCGGCAAGCTGGGTTTGCCCCTGTTCGTGAAACCCGCCAACCTGGGCAGCAGCATCGGCGTGGAGAAGGTCAAGCAGAGCGGGGATCTGGCCGCAGCCCTCGACCGGGCCTTCACCTTCGACCGGCGCGTGCTGGTGGAGCAGGGGCTCGATGTCCGCGAGATCGAGGTGGCCGTGCTGGGGGGTGACGAGCCGCTGGTATCGAAGCCGGGGGAAGTGATCGTGGCCGACGAGTTCTATACCTTTGAGGACAAGTACATTCACGGGAAAAGCCACACAGAGATTCCGGCCCAGATCCCCCAGGAACTAGCTGACCTGATCCGCACACTCGCGGCCAAGGCCTTCGCCGCCACCGATGGGTATGGCATGGCCCGGGTGGACTTCTTCCTGGAGCGCCAGACCGGTCAAGTCTTCCTCAACGAACTCAACTTCATCCCTGGCTTCACCAGCATCTCCATGTATCCCAAGATGATGGCCGCCAGCGGCGTACCCTACGCCCAATTGTTGACCCGACTCATCGACCTCGCCCTGGCCCGCCACGCCCAGACCGCCGCCAAGCAGAAGGGGTTCCAGTCCGGCAGCTCCTGGTTCCAGAATCCTTAAAATACATGTTAAGTCCGTCCAGGGGGTGCCGATGAACCCCCCATGGACGTGGTCGGCATGGCACTCTCGGGTCTCAGCGCATCCAGCGCGGGGCTGGCGGTGCAGGCCAACAACGTGGCCAACCAGCTGTCGGACGGATACAAGGCCAAGCGCGTCGACCTGGTGGCTGAAGCCTCGGGGGGGGTGCGGGTGTCGGGAGTCTCACAAGACCCGGTGCCCGCCGGCCTCGGGCCTTCAAATGTGGACCTCGCCACGGAAACCGAACAGGGCATGGGCTTTGATCTCATGTACCGGGCGAATCTCAAGCTCCTCAACACTGCAGACGAGCTGATGAAAGCCACCCTGGATCTGAAGGCATGATCGGCCTGGGTCTGGCCGCTGACAGCTGATAGCTGACGGCGGTCAGCCTGTTTCCTCGTAGACTGTAGCCATGCATGCTCGAACCTGGCTCTCAGTCCTGTCGCTGCCTTTGGTAGCCGCTTTCACCTTGCCGGTATTGCAGCAGGGCAATCCACCCGCAGCCCAGCCGAAGGTGGACGCGAAAGCCACGCCCCAGGACCCCCTGGCTGGCCTGTCGGATATCCAGGATGTGCTCTCCCTGGTGCAGCAGAATTACGTCGATCCCCCGGATATGGAGAAGGTGGTTTCGGGAGGTGTGCAGGCCGTACTGGAGCGAGCCCATCCGCTCAATGCCTATTTGACCGCAGAGGACCTGCGGCTGCCCGATCCCGGCCCAGCCGAGGTCGGCCTGGTGGTCGTGAAGCGGGCGATCTACGCCACGGTGCTGGCCGTGGTCCCAGGTGGACCCGCTGCCAAGGCAGGCATCCAGGCCGGTGACGTGATCCGCAAGATGGACGGTGATTCCGTGGCCCGCATCAGTGCCTGGGCCCTGGAGCGCAAGCTCCGCGGCCCTGCAGGTTCCTCCCTGGATCTCTACCGCTACAACGCCACCGGCGACCTCACCAAGACCACCGTGCAGCGGCAACTGGTCCCCCCGGGCGCAGTAGTCCTCAAACAGGGACCGGGTGCCCTGCTGGTCTCCCTGCCGGATTTGGCCCCCGGGAGGGCGGAGGAGTTGAAGGAGGCCCTCACCGCCGCCGACCGCGGGCAGACCCTCGTGCTGGACCTCCGTCAATGTCTGAAGGGCTCCATGGATGAAGCCGCTGCCCTGGCTGGTCTGCTGGGTTCGAAGGGGAACTTCGCGACCCTTCAGGAGGCCGGCAGGCCTGATCGCATGCTCCCCGTGACGGGTGCGGGAACTGCCTTCGTTCGCCTGACCCTGCTGGTGGGGCGCTCGACCCTGGGTGCATCGGAAGTCCTAGCCTCCTGCCTCAAGAAGGGCGGCGCCAGGACCTTCGGCGAACGGACACCAGGGTTCGGTGTGGAACGCACTCGCTTCGCCCTGAAGCAGGGTGGCGCGGTGGAACTGGTCTCCAAGCGATGGGTGGGTCTGGGGGGCGAAAAACTGGACCGCCAGGGTGTGGTGCCGGATCAGGTGCTCCATCTGACCGATGCGGATGATCCACTGGCCAAGGTCCTGGCCGCCCTGGCAGCCCCGGCTCCGAAGCCTGGGGCCTCAAAACCAGAAGGTACAGTAGTGCCAGTACCGCCCACAGGACCGGCGCCAGTCCCGCCGAAGAAGCCGAACCCCTGATGGCGCGAGGCAAGGGCAAGCGGACTTCCACCCTCGCCTTGGTGGGCTGGGCAGTGTTGATGCTTGCCCTTGGCTTGGGCGCCGGACTGCTGCTGGGCCAGCAAGGCTGCAATCGGCGCGAGGCACCCGCGAAACGGGAGGGCCCTAAACCTGAACCCAAGAAACCGGAAAAGAAACAGGCCGAGCCAAAGGCGAAGCCTACTTCTGAGGCTGCCAAACCTCCGAGCCAGGAACCAGCCTCCCCGCTGCCCCGCCTCGCCCTGGTCATCGATGACCTCGGCTACATGCAACCGGAACTGGTGACCCGGCTGTGCAGCCTGCCCGTGCCCTTCAGCGTGGCTGTGCTGCCCTACCAGGAACACACGCGGGAGAGTGCGGAGATCGCTCACCGCCTCGGCAAGGAGGTCATGCTCCACCTACCCATGGAACCCATCGGCTATCCTGGGCCCGGCCACGATCCGGGCCCGAACGCCATCCTCTACAACCTGCCGGAAGCCGAGGTCCGCCGCCGCGTCGGGATGGCTCTGAACGAGATCCCCCACCGCGTCGGCGTGAACAACCATATGGGCAGCCGCATCACGCCCGACCGCCTCCGCATGGGCTGGGTGCTCCAGGAGCTCAAGACCCGGAAGTGCTTCTTCGTGGACAGCCGTACTGACAAGGACAGCGTGGCCTACGATGTGGCCGAGCAGCTGGGTATCCCGTCGGTTCAGCGGCGGGTGTTCCTCGATGACGACAAGGCCTTTCCGGAGATGGAGAAGCAGTGGACGCGGGCCCTGAAGCTGGCGGAGAAGGAGGGTTTCGTCCTCATCATCGGCCACATCTACCCGGAGACCGTGGAAGCCCTGGAGAAGCTGGTGCCCCGTGCCAAGGGGCAGGTGCGTTTCGTGACGGCCGGGCAGCTGGTCAGGTGATAGGCTGGGTTCCGGCGATGGCGTCCGCCCCATAACCGCCTGGATGGCTGATGACGCCTGTGGATCCTGGAGGACACAGGCATGGGTTTCTATTCTTTCCTGGCGGTGGGTGCGGGTGCGGCCCTCGGTGCGTGGCTGCGCTGGGGCCTCGGCGCCATCCTGAACCCGATCCTCCCCTCCCTGCCGCTCGGAACATTGGCGGCGAACCTGCTTGGGGGCTACCTTGTGGGCGTTGCCGTCGCCGTCTTCGTCCAGCATCCGGGTCTTGCGCCTGAGGCAAGACTGCTCATCATCACCGGCTTCCTGGGGGGTCTCACCACCTTCTCCACATTCTCGGCGGAAGCGGTGCATCTGCTCACCCGGGGGGAGTACGGCTGGGCGGCGACGCACATGGCCACCCATCTGGCCGGCTCACTGGCCATGACTCTGCTGGGGCTCCTGACGGTCAAGGTCCTTGTGAAAGCCTGAGGAGGGCATCATGAAAGGCACCTATCTGGTTTTCTTCATGCAGGAGAACCGCACTCGCCATGGGGTTCTGGTCTACGAGTGGTTGCTGGAGGAGGCCCGCCGGCTGGGCCTCAAGGGTGGCACTGCCTTCAAGGCCATAGCTGGGTTCGGCCGCCACAGGCACATCCACGCGGACCACTTCATCGAACTGGCAGGAGACCTGCCGGTGGAAGTGACCTTCATGGCCACGGACGAGGAGACGGAACGCCTCCTGGCCTTCCTTCAGGCCGAGGGCCAGTCCATGTTCTATGTGCGCATGCCCGCCGAATGCGGCGTCATCAACGAGCCCACCAAGCCTTAGCCTGATCGGTTCACGGATGCGGTTCGCGCACCTTGCGGGCTTTCACCAGCACCAGGGTGGACCCGCCGGGCGCACGCTCCATGTGGACCTCGTCCATGACTTGGCGCATGAAATAGACCCCCCGACCGCCGGGCTTGAGCAGGTTCTCCGGCAGGTTCGGATCCGGCAGGGTATCCAGGTCGACGCCGGGTCCGCGATCCTCGATCCGGATTTCGAACCGGTCCGAGCGGGGGGTGAAGGTGACCTTCACGGGTTTGTCCTTCTGGAGCTGGTTGCCATGGCGCATGGCATTGGCGATGCCTTCCTGGATCGCCAGCCACAGGCGTTCGCCATCCTCCTGGCTGAAGCTGAGGTGCTTGAGGAACTCGGCACCTACCACCTGGATCAGGTCGATGAACCGCAGGTCCGTGTTGCACGTGAGGACGACGGGCAGTAGGGCTGGGTGGGCCATGGATGTAGCATCCCTTCAGTGACCAAAAGAACCAGATCCAAGGTACTTGGAATCCGGCAAGCCGGGCCAGTGGTTTTCTGTCGGTACCCAGCGCGGATTCATCCGCTGTTGCGCAGCCCTGCGGCGATGCCGTTGATGGAGAGCAGGATCCCGCGTTGGATCCGGTCATCCGCGTCCCCGGCGCGGTAGCGGCGGAGCAACTCCACCTGGAGATGGTTGATGGGGTCCATGTACGGGAAGCGGTGCTGAATCGAGCGCTTCAGCGCGGGGTTGTCCTCGAGCAGGGCCTCCTGACCCGTGATGGCCTTCAAGGCCAGGATGGAAGCCTCGCACTCCTCCTTGATGCGTCCGAAGATCCGCTCCTTCAGGTCCGGGTCGCCCACCAGATCGGCGTAGCGCGAGGCGATGGCCAGATCCACCTTGGCGAGCACCATGTCCATCATGGAAATCAGGCTGCGGAAATAGGGCCAGCGGGCATACATCTCCTTCAGAAGGGCCAGACCCTCCTCGCCCCGCTCTCGCCGGAAGGCGCGGACCGCCGAACCGACGCCGTACCAGCCCGGCAGCATCACGCGGCATTGGCTCCAGCTGAAGACCCAGGGGATGGCCCGGAGGTCGGTGATGGCCTGCCCCGCTTTCCGGCTGGCGGGTCGCGACCCGATGTTGAGCTGGGCGATCTCGGCGATGGGCGTTGATTCCCAGAAGAATTGCTCGAAGCCTTCCGTGCCATAGACCAGGTCCCGATAGGCCTGGCAGGCTTCGTTTGACAGTGTGTCCATGGCCTCCAGGAAGGCCGGTTCCCCGGCCGCGTCACCTTGGTGCGGCAGGCTCGCCGCCAGGGTGGCCGCCACCAGCACCTCGAGATTCCGGCGTCCCACCGTGGGGTGGCCATACTTGGCGGCGATCACTTCACCCTGCTCGGTGAGCCGGATCTGGCCCCCGACCGTCCCGGGGGGCTGGGCCAGGATGGCCTCGTAGCTGGGACCGCCGCCCCGGCCGACGGAGCCGCCGCGACCATGGAAGAGGCGCAGGCGCAGGCCATGTCGCTTGGCCACCTCCACCAGACGCAGTTCCGCCTTGTAGAGTCCCCAGAGGGAAGTGAGGAAGCCGCCGTCCTTGTTGCTGTCGGAATAGCCCACCATCACCTCCTGCACACCGCCCCGGCTGTCCAACAGGCGGCGATAGATCGGGAGGCCCAGCAGTGCATCCAGGATGTCTCCCGAGTGCTGAAGGTCCGGGATGGTCTCGAAGAGCGGGATGATGTTGAGATCCAAGCGGCCTTCCGCTGGGCGCAGGATCCCGACCTCCCGGAGCATCACAGCGGCCTCCAGGAGGTCCGAAACGGCTTCGGTGTGGCTGACGATGCAGCTGGGCAGGGCTTCGGGGCCCAGGCGATGCTGGGCTTTCGCGGCGGCGCGAAACAGGGCCAGCTCACTGCGGGTCTCGTCGCTGTAGGTCAGGTAGGGTGAGGCGAGGGGCCGGGGGCTTTCGAGCTCGGCAGTGAGCAGGCTGATCTTCTGGGTCTCGTCCAGGTTGAGGTACCCAGTGCCAGGGCGCACGGCCTCCAGCAGCTCAGCCACCACCCGGCCATGGACCTCAGAGTTCTGGCGCAGGTCCAGGGGGGCAAGGTGGAAGCCGAACACTGATACGGATCGCCGCAAATCCCGCAGACGCCCCCGGGCCAGCCGTCGTCCCCCGTGGGCCCTCAGGGACCGGTCCAGTGCATCCAGGTCGGCTTTCAGTTCTGCCGGGGAGTGATAGGGTTCCGCGGGGCCCGGAGGGGCCGCAGGTTCAGAGCCGAGCAGGTTCCGGTGAGTGGCGGAGAGGCGTCCGAAGATGAAGTTCAGGGCCCGCCGATAGGCTTCATCCGCCCGTTGGAGCGACCGGTCCGGGGAGCGTTCCGCAAGGTCGAGCACTTCGCGGGAAGCCCGTGAAACCAGGAGGCTGAGGGAGAGCTCCTCGGCGAGAACCAAGATCTCCTTCAACAGGAAGTCGAGGATGGTCCGGGACTGCATACCGAGGGTCCGCTCCATGACATCCGCGGTGACAAAGGGGTGGCCATCCCGGTCCCCGCCGATCCAACTGCCCACCTGGAAGAATGGCGGAAGCTCAGTGTCCCCCAGGGCCGGGTCCTGCCTGAGCTGGTCCTCCAGGTCCGCGTAGAGGGCCGGGATCTCCCGCAGGAAGGTGCGGTCGAAATAGGAGAGGGCGCTGGCTACTTCATCTGTCACGGAGGGCCGGTAGGGCCGGAGCATGCGGGTCTGCCATAGCAGCAGCACTTGGCGCTGAAGGTGTTCGTCCCGCAGGGCAGCTTCCCTCGGCGTCGAGGCGATGCGATCCCGCTCGTCCAGCAGGCGGGCGATCTGCATCTGGGCGTTGAGGATGCTCTTGCGCTGCACCTCAGTCGGGTGGGCTGTCAGCACGGGTCGGACCTGGGCGCTGGCGAAGAACGCCCGGAGACCACTGGCATCGAGGCCCCCTTCACTGGCCTGGGTCAGGGCATGGCCCAGAGAACTTGGCCTGGGCAGCTCTTCTCCCATGCGGTGGGCCCGGGAGCGACGGGTGTGGTGCTGGTCCTCCGCCAGATTGGCGAGCTGGGAGAAGTAGCTGAAGGCGCGGATCACCAGGATGGCTCGACCCGGGGTGAGGTCCTTGAGGATGGACTTCAGGTTCTCCCTGGCCTCGGGATCCTGGACGCGATGGAAGCGCACGGAACTTCGCCGGATCCGTTCGACCAGCAGGAAGGTCTCTTCACCTTCCTGCTCCCGGACCGTGTCTCCCAGCAGCCGCCCGAGCAGGCGGATGTCCTCCTTAAGGGGCAGATCCTTGTCGGGGTCGGCGAGGTCCATGGGAGCGTTTCCTGGGTAGGCGCCAGCAGTGTGGGCTGTAGTCAGGGTAAAGGAATCTCGACTCTAAGGTCCCATCTAATGTTGGAGGTCACGACAACGAACCCACGCAGGAACAACGCCCTCGGGCTATGATGGTGCCTTCACTCAGGAGGATGCCCATGCCAGGTGTGCACAAGAAGATTGAAATCGTGGGGACCTCGCCCGTAAGTTTCTCGGACGCGGTGAAGCGGGCCGTGGTCGAGGCGAGCAAGACTATCCGGCACCTGGAATGGTTCGAGGTCAAGGAGGAGCGGGGCCGCATCAAAGCTGGAGAGGTCGCGGAATTCCAAGTGACCATCCTGATCGGGTTCAAGCTGGAGCATGATCCAGAGCATCACTGACCCGGGATCCACCCATGATTTCCGCCAAAGTTCGCAGAGTTCTCGAGGCTTATGGCCTGGAGGCGCTGGAGTTTGAACCAGGGAGCACACCCACGGCCGAGCTTGCGGCCCGGCGCATCGGCGTAGAGACGGCGAGGATCGCGAAATCCCTCCTTTTCAAGGACAAGTCCGGTGGGTTTCACATGGTGGTCTGTCCTGGCGACAAACGCCTCTCCTCCTCCACGCTCAAGCGTGTGATCGGCTCCAGGGCCTCTATGGCCGATGCGGACGAGACGGAAAGGGTCACAGGCTATCGCCCGGGCGGGGTCTGCCCCTTCGCCCTTGAGGGCGTGACGATTCTCCTCGACCGGGAATTGGAGCTCTATCCAACCATCTACCCGGCTGCGGGAACCGATGCCACCGGAGTGCCCATGACCTTCGCGCATCTTGTGGAAATCACCGGTGGACGCATCGTGGACCTATCCACCGGCCAGGAATAACCGGGCCGGTCACTGGTGCCAGTCCCGCGGCATCACACCGTTCGTCAGTGTCTGTCCCAGCCATAAGAGGAGACGATCATGCCGACTTATCGGGTTGCAGCGGCAACCGGCCTGCTTTCCGCCGAGAAAAAACATCGCATCGCCCAGGCGATTACCCGGGTGCACAACCGGGTGACCGGCGCCCAGTCGTTCTTTGCGCAGGTCATTTTCACCGATGTCGCTGCGGGGGATCATTTCGTCGGCGGGGCGCCCTTGCAGGGGGACCAGGTGTTTGTGCATGGGCATATCCGCGCCGGCCGGACACCTGAGCGGAAAAGGCAGTTGCTCCTCGACCTGGTGGCCGCGGTCGCCAGTGCCGGGGCCATCGCACCCAACCGGATCTGGGCCTATGTTGCGGAGCTGCCCCCGGGCCAGATGGCCGAATACGGGCATATCCTTCCGGAACCGGGCGAGGAAGCCGCCTGGTTGGCGGGATTGCCAGCAGCGGATCGCGAATTGATGGAACGCAGTGCCCCCTAGCTGCTGGCTGGCGTTATGATAATTAACCTGACCAACCCGGTCAGGATTATGGGGAACGCATGAAGGTCATCGTCGCCAAGACCGCCGGGTTCTGCTGGGGCGTGAAACGCGCCATGGACGCAGTGCTGGAGGCCTCCGTGCGCAATGATGGACGCACCGTGCAGACGCTGGGGCCGCTCATCCACAATCCCCAGGCTCTGGACCTCATCGGCCGACGGGGGGTCGCGGTGGCTGAGGCACCGGAGCAGGTGCAGAACGGCACGGTGGTGATCCGCGCCCACGGCATCCCCATCCAGGACCTGCGCGGGTTGAAAGAGCGCCAGGCCAAGGGCGAGCTGAAGATCGTGAACGCCACCTGTCCCGAGGTGGCCAAGGTCCACAACAAGATCAAGAAGTGGAGTCCCAAGGGCTACTTCACCGTGATCCTGGGCAGCCACGGCCACGCCGAAAGCGTGGCGCACCGCAGTTTCGCGGACAGTGGATCGATTATCGTCTCGACCATGGCCGAGGCCGAGGCGCTCACGGACGAGCAGCTGAGGCGCGTGCTGGTGGTGGCCCAGACCACTTTCACCGTGAAGGACTACCACGCCATCACCGACTACCTCCGCAGTCGGGCTGGCGACGCGGTTTTTGAGAACACCATCTGCGAAGACACCTGGATGCGTCAGGACG
>CAIYNT010000135.1 GCA_903927605.1 uncultured Holophagaceae bacterium | reverse complement strand
GGCGGGGGTGATCGCCGCCCGGAAGGCCTCGGGGCTCTTCGAGTCCACGAAGGTGGTGGTGATGCCCGTGCGGGGCAGGGTGTGGTGCAGCAGGTTGTAGGTGCCGCCGTAGAGGTTGTTGCCCGCCACCACGTGGTCCCCGCTCCGCAGCAGGGTGGTCAGCGTCAACGTGATGGCCGCTTGGCCCGAGGCCACGGCCAGCCCCGCGATGCCGCCCTCCAGTTGGGCCACGCGGGTCTCCAGCACGGCGGTGGTGGGGTTCATGATCCGGGTGTAGATGTTCCCGGGCACCTCCAGGTTGAAGAGCTTGGCGCCGTGCTCGGTGGAATCGAACACGTAGCTCGTGGTCTGGTAGATGGGCACCGCTCGGCTCTTGGTATCCGAATCCGGGCTATGGCCCCCGTGCAGGGCCAGGGTTTCGAAGCGTGGGGTCGTGGCGCTCATGGCGTCTCCTGTAATGAGAGGGTGAGAAGGCCGAGGCCTCGTCCGTCCAAGCAAGTCCAGGAAAAGCAAAAACGACAAAGGGGCCCGATCGCTCGGGCCCCTTTGTCGCTGTCGTCAGTTCGACACAGCTCGACATCTCTCCACGATTGCTCGCGGCAGGAATTGGCACCTTGCTTTCGCAGGTTGCCAAGGTTTCACAGGGCCCGTCCCTCCACCTTTCTGGATAACTCGCTATGGAACTGACAAGGATCTCGACGAAAACGACCCCGCAGGGCCGGTGAAGAAAGGTAGCGCCACAGACTGAGGAAATCAACCCATGTTATAAGAGGAATTCTCGGAATGGCGACCCTACCCGCCTAGACCGAGAAGTAGCGGGCCTGTGGATGGCAGGAAGACGCCCCGGGAAAGGCCAGGCGCTTCCGGTTAGACCAGAATCGGCTGGTACTCCGCCGCAATTTCCCGCACGTCGATGATCTTCGCGCCAGTCTTCTCAAGCGCGGCGATGAGGGCCTCCCGCGTGACATCCTGCACTTTCAGGGTGATCTCCCGATGCTGGGCATCGCTGTTCAGGAAGACGACGAGACTCACGATGTTGCCACCCAACTCGGCGATCTCGGCGGTGACCCTGGCCAGTTCCCCCTTCACCTCGGGCACACACGCCACGATGCGGATACCCTTGGTGCGCCCACCCAGGGCTTCCGCCATGACCTTGAAGACGTCGGTCTCGGTGATGATGCCCACGATCTTCTTGTCGTGGACGATGGGCAGGCTGCCGATCTTGTGGTCGATCATGATGCGCGCGGCTTCTTCCAGCGGGCAGTCGTCGCGGACGGTGATCACGCGCTTGGTCATCACGTCTTTGATGGCCAGCTTGGACAGCAGGTAGTGGGCCTCGTGCGCGTTGAGGGAGGTCGCAGGCGAGGGCGACACGCGCAACAAGTCCTTTTCCACGACGATGCCCACGAGGTCGCCGTGCTTGTCCACCACCGGCAGGCGCCTGATCTTCTTCTCGCGAAGCAGCTGGAAGGCATCCTGGAATGTGGTCTCGGGATGAATGACGATGGGGTTGGCGGTCATTCTTTCACGGACGAGCATTGAGCACCCCCACAGAAGGTCAATTCAGGATACCCCTGGCCCCATACAGCCGAGGCCCCAGGTTCACGCATTTCAGTCCCACTTCCGAAGGTCCTCGATCACCTTCCCGTCGGAGGGGATGGTTTCCACGGCCGCCCATTCGACCTCGGCTCCGATGCAGAGGACCTCACGGAGGCGTTCTTCGATGCGCATCTTGAGCCCGTCGTCGTGGATCGCAGCCTCGACCCGGACGGTCAGGACGTCATGGTTCTCGGCCCTGGTGACGAGCGCGCGGAAACGGGTCACCTCCGGGAAGGCACGCATGGCCGTTTGGACCGTACCAGGATGGAGAAACACGCCCTTCACCTTCACCAGCTGATCACAGCGGCCGAGCCATCCCCGGAGCTTCGGGGACTTCCTGCCGCAGGCACAGGCCTGGTGGTCCACCGCCGAGAGGTCCCCGGTCCCGAAGCGGATCAGGGGATAGGCCCTGTTCAAGAGGGTCACGACGACTTCGCCCACCTCCCCAGGACCGAGGGGGCGGCCGGTCTCGGGGTCGGCGATCTCGACGATGGCGCGGCCGACCAGGTGCATCCCCCCCTTGGCGTGGCACTCGTAGGCCAGGCAGCCGCAATCCGCGGTGCCGAAGCCCTGGCGGACGGTGGCCCCGAAGAGGGTCTCCACCGAGTCCCGGAGGGCGTCGGGAAGAGGCTCGGCGGTGGTGAACGCGACCTTCAGCCCGAAGTCCTTCGCGGGGTCGAGGCCCTGCTCCTTCGCCCGCTCCCCGATCTGGAGGAGGAACGAGGCCATCCCCACGAATCCGGTGACACCGAGGGCGCGGAGGATCTCGATCTGGACCTCCCGGTCGCCCACCCCCGTCGGGACGAGCGGGCATCCCAGCGCCCCGAGGGCATCGTCGAACATCATCCCCGCAGGAGTCATCTGGTACCCAAAGGTATTGATGCAGATGTCGCCTCGCCGAAACCCGGCGGCGAACAGCGCCTCCTCCCAGCCCCAGCCCTCGTCGAAGCCCTGGGGGTCGTAGATGGGGCCCGGTGACCGGAAGATGCGGCGGACCTGGTGGAGAGGGACCGCGAGGAGGCCCCCGAAGGGTGGGTTCTCTCTTTGCAGCTCCACGAGCCTCGCCTTGGGGGTGACCGGCAATCGGGAGAGGTCATCGAGGTTCCGGATGTCGCCCGGGACCACGCCCGCGGCACGAAGGAGGTTGCCGATCGCCGGAGCGTGCGCGGCCGCGTGCGCGACCACCTCTCCGAGTCGCCTGGCCTGGACGTCGCGCTGCTCGTCCCAGCTTTTCCGCTCCAGGTCCTCGTTCAGGAATCCGGTTGTCCGATCCATTCGCCGCCCCTCCCGAGAGCCTACGACAGCCAGCGCTTGCGCCGCTTGTAGTGCTTCGCGTTCTTGAAGGACCGTTTCGTGCCGCCTTCACCGATGCCAAGGTAGAACTCCTTGACGTCGGGGTTCTCGCGCAGCTTATCGCAGGGGCCGTCCAGGACGACCTTGCCCATCTCCATGATGTAGCCGTAGGTCGCGACCTGGAGCGCCAGCGAGGCGTTCTGCTCCACCAGGAGGATGGTCGTCTTCTCCTCCTCGTTGATCTTCGCGATGATGCGGAAGATCTCCCTCACGAGCAGCGGGGCCAACCCGAGGCTCGGCTCGTCCAGGAGGAGGAGCTTCGGCCTGGCCATCAGGGCCCGGCCGATGGCGAGCATCTGCTGCTCGCCACCCGAGAGGTAGCCGGAAAGCTGGTGCCGGCGGTCCCTGAGCATGGGGAAGTAGTCGAACACGAGGTCGATGTCCCGCTTGACGCCCGCCCGGTCGGTTCGGGTGTAGGCGCCGCAGCGCAGGTTCTCGACCACGTCGAGGTCCTCGAAGACCCGGCGTCCCTCCATGACCTGGAAAACCCCTTTGCGGACGATCTTCTCGGGGTCCATGCCGCTGATCTTCTCGCCCATGAATTCGATGGTCCCCTTCGTCACCTCACCTTCTTCGCTCTTGAGGAGTCCGGAGATGGCCTTGAGGGTAGTGGACTTCCCCGCCCCGTTCGCGCCGAGCAAGGTGGTGATCTTCCCCGCCTCGCACGAGAGGGACAGCCCCTTGAGGACCAGGATCACGTCGTTGTAGACGACCTCAATGTTGTTAACGTTCAGCATGGGTTAGGCTCTGCGCTCCTTTTGTGTGGAGAACATCGGCCCGGCTGGGCCGGGACCTGCGGGGGAGGCGGGTCTCCTCCCCCGCATTCATTCATGGAATCAGAAGCCGAGCCACTCCGCCTTGCGCGGGAGGTCGATGGTGGCCTTCTTCACCATCTTGCCGCCGTGGAACTCGGCCAGAATGACGGACATGAACGGACGATGGTCAGTCGAGCTGTAGGTGATGGGGGCTGTGAGGCCCTGGGTGTCGAAGTTCTTCAGCTGCTCGGCGTACTTCCGGATTCCGGGGCCGGTCAGCTCCTTATTTTTGTCGGCCATCTTGAGGGCCTCGCACATCGTCATCATCGAGACCCAGCCGCGAATCCAGTGGCTGACCTGGGGCTGGTTGTTCGTCACCTTCTCGATGACCTTCATCCCCGGCACCTTGTCGCCGTAGAGGGCCGATCCGATGACGACCATGTAGCCTTCCTCGGCACCGGCTGCCAGTTTGGGCATCCCTTCGTCGGCGCTCCAGATGTTCCCGAAGAACTTGGTCTTCAGGCCGAGTTTCTTGGCGTCCTTGAGGATGACGGAGGTCGAGACCTTGGTGCCCCCGATCCAGGCATAATCCGGATTACTCTTCTTCAGGTTCAGGAGCTGGGTGGTGGCCTCGAGGGCCTTCAGATCGACGTTCTCCTCGCCGACGATGTCGAAGCCAAGCTCCGCAGCGTATTTCTTGCCGGCTGGGATGGGCGCCTTGCCATAGCCGACGTCGGGATAGATGAAGGCCACCTTGGGTTTGCGTGTTTCCTTCCAATTGTCCTTGATGTACTTGAGCCCGGCCCGGAGGGCGGTCGAGTAATCCGGGGCACAGAAGAAGTTGTAAGGTGATTTGGCCGGGTCCGTCAGGTGGGCCGAGTAGGATGCCGACCAGTAGGGAATCTGGTCTTTGGCGACCTGCTCCTTGAGGGCCTCGGTGTCACCGCTGCCCCAGCCCTGGATGGCGATCACCTTGTCCTGATCCTTGAACTTTTTGTAAAGGGAGAGCGCCTCGGGGATCTTGTAGGCGTAGTCCTGCTGCAGGAGCTTGATCTTCTTGCCGTTGATGCCTCCCGCCGAGTTGATGTAGTCGGTGTAGGCCTTGATTCCTTCGGCGTAGGGCTTGCCGACGTCTCCGGTGCCTCCGGTGATGTCGGCGAGGTTCCCGATGACGATCTCCTGGGCGGTGACAGGAGTCGCCAGGATGCCCAGGGCGAGGGCGATGGACGCGGTGAAGCGTTTCATTTCGATCTCCTTTCTGAGATGGAAGGGGCTTGCAGATGGAGCGGTATAACGCTCGACCCAGATGGCAGATGTTGGTGGATGGGGTTCCAGGATGACATAGGTCTAGCGTCTCCTCGACGGAATCGCAGGATCAGTAGCTGAAGGGGTAGAGCTTCCAGTAGGCCTTGATCATCCTCCAGCGGTGGGCGAGGCCGTCCGGTTCGAAGATCAGGAAGAGGATGACGATGATTCCGAAGACGCCGTCCTTGAGGCTCATGATCAGGAAACCGATCTTCGGGAAGACTTGCGCGAGTGCACCGGTTCCGACCGTCAGAACCTGCGGAAGGAGCGTCATGAAAATGGCGCCGAAGATGGAACCGATGACGCTGCCGAGGCCGCCGATGATGATCATGGCGAGGTAGTTGATCGACTCCATGATCGTAAATTGCTCGGCGGAGAGGTAGCCCGTGTACATCCCCCAGAGGCTCCCGGCGATCCCCGCGTAGAAGGCGCTCACGGAGAAGGACAGGAGCCTGTATTTGAACAGGTTGACGCCCATGATCTCGGCTGAGAGGTGGTGGTCTCGAACCGCAATGAAGGCCCGGCCGTTCCGGGACCGGATCAAGTTGGTTGTGAAAAGGACAGCCGAGACGGCAACTGTGATCGTCAGGTAGTACTTGGACCTGTCTCCGTCGAAGGCAAAGGACCCAATCTCAGGGGGAGGGGATGGGACACCATTGCTCCCTCCAGTCACCGCGTCCAGGTGCATGAAGACGTACTGGAGGATGAACTGCGCCGCCAGGGTGGCAATGGCGAGGTAGAGCCCCTTCA
The DNA here is from genome assembly GCA_903927605.1 of uncultured Holophagaceae bacterium. The sequence goes on along the minus strand of CAIYNT010000135.1, from coordinate 26,077 downwards.
AGCGGGCGCTGGGCAGGCCGAACACCATGCCGACGGCCGCCGCGGTGAGGCCGGCCATCGGCATGGCAATCCAAAACGGCAGGTGGGCAACCCGCATGAAGTAGGAGCAGGCAAACGCGCCGACCCCCATGAAGGCGCCCTGGCCCAGAGAGATTTGTCCGGTATAGCCAGTGACGATGTTGATCCCGAGGGCGCCGATCACAGCGATTGCGATCGTGGTCATCGTGCTCGTGACGTAGTTGGACGAGAAGAGTGGGAAGACGTAGAGGAAGACGAGGAAGACGCCGACTGAAATCCGGACGAACCGGGTTTCGAGGATCTTCATGTCATCCCGGTACGATTGTCGGAAGTCTCCGCAGTGGGCTACGCTCATGACTCGATCCGCTCCATGCTCATACCCGTTCGATCTCCTTCTTCCCAAATAGGCCGTAGGGCTTGATCATCAGGATGATGACGAGGAAGACGTAGGGAGCGACTTCCTTGATTCCCTGGAGACCGAAGACGCTCTTCAGGACGCCGTCCGACAAATTCTCCAGAACGCCCACGATGAGGCCACCGAGGGCGGCTCCGGGACTCGAGTCGAGTCCGCCGAGGATGACCGCCGGAAAGACCTTCAGGCCGAAGTGACCGAGCTGGGCGTTGATGCCGTTGATGCTGCCGATGAGGATGCCGCCGATCGCCGAGACCACCGAGGCGATGCACCAGGCGAGGGCGAAGATGTTCTTCACGGGGATTCCCATGGAGAGGGCGACCTGGTTGGAGAAAGCTGTGGCCCGCATGGCCACGCCGGCTTTCGAGAACTTGAAGAAGACGGCGAAGAGGGCGAGGAGGATCGCCGCGAGGCCGAAGCTCCAGAGGTATACCTGGCTAGTCGGGATTCCTGCGATGTCCACCGCCGCCTCGGGGAAGAGGGGCGGGTCGTAGATCTGGATCTGCGTCCCCCAGATGGCGGTCACGATGCTGCGAAGGACCGAGGACAGGCCGATGGTCACCATGATGATCGAAATGACCGGCTCGCCGATCATCGGCCGCAGGACGAGCCGTTCGATGAGCAGGGCGAGCACGACAGAGAAGACGAGGGTCAGGAGGAAGGCCCAGAACCAGGGGACCTTGTACTGGACGACCATCGAGAAACAGAAGTACGCCCCAAACATCATGAGCTCACCCTGGGCGAAGTTCACCACACCCGTCGACTTGAAGATGATCGCGAACCCCAGCGCCACGAGCGCGTAGATCGAGCCAAGCACGAGACCCGATATGACGAGTTGGAGGTAGAACTCCATGGATCCTCCTGGTTGCCTTCTTCGTCGTGCCTCAGGTGAGCGCCGGCCGGACCTCGTCGGAGAGGCTGAGGTCACGGACATGAATCGTGGTCTTGAGCTGCGAGGTCTTGCCGTCCTGGTACTTGATCACGGCGTCAATGGGGATCTGGGGTTTGCCATCGTAGATCCCTTCAATGATGTCGGCGTACTTCTGGTCAACGAAAGTTCGGCGGACCTTCCGGGTGCGCGTGAGCTCGTCGTCATCGGCGTCGAGCTCCTTGTACAGGAGCGCGAACTTCCGGATCCGCTGGGATCCGACGAGCGTCGCGTTGACCTTCCGGACCTCCTTCTCGATGAGGCCGTAGATCTCGGGTTTCGAGGCAAGGTCGGTGTAAGTGGTGTATCCGATCCGGTGGTCCTCCGCCCACTTCCCGACGATGCTGAAATCAACACAGATGAGCGAGATGACCAAGTTGCGCTCCTGACCGATGCAGACAGCCTCCTTGACGTAGGGGCTGAACTTCAGCTTGTTCTCGATGAACTGCGGGCTGAAGCGCTCGCCGCTCTGAAGGGTCATGATGTCCTTCATCCGATCGATGATCACCAGATGCCCGTTCTCGTCGAAGTACCCGGCATCCCCGGAGTGGAGCCAACCGTCCACGATGGTCTCCCGCGTGGCGGCCTCGGCCCTGTAGTAGCCCTGGAAGAGGGCCGGGCTTCGCGAGACGACCTCCCCCACGCCTATCGGGTCAGGGTTGTCGATGCGGATCTCGGTCTCCGGGATCGGCTTCCCGACGGAATCGAAGTTGATGTCCCCGTCCCGGTGAATGCACGAAATGCCGAAGATCTCCGTCTGGCCGTAGATCTGTTTGAGGTTGACGCCCAACGCGTGGAAGAACCGGAAGGTGTCAGGGCCCAGGGCAGCGCCCCCGGTCGAGGCCGAGCGGATATGGGTGAAGCCGATCCGGTCCTTCAGTGCGCGGAAGACGAGCAGGTAGGCGAGGGCATAGCGGATCTTCTGGAGCAGGGTCGGGGTCTTCTTCTGGAATTTCAAGTCGGCCCATTCGTACCCGATCGGAAGGCACTTGTTGTAGAGGAAACGCTTGAGGGGCGAAGCATCCAAGATCTTGACCTGGACCGTGGCGGCTAGGTTCTCCCAGACCCGGGGTGGGCTGAAGAGAAGGTGCGGCCCGATCTCCCGGATGTTCTCGGTCGCGGTCTCGGGTTCCTCGGGAAAGTTCACCGTAAATCCGAAGAGGAGCCCGCTGGCGACACTCATCATCTGTTCGCCGACCCAGGGAAGCGGAAGGAAGCTGACGAATTCGTCGGTCTCCAGTTTCGGGTCGACCTTCCCGAGGTTCGTGGCCATGGAGATCATGTTGCGGTGGGAGAGAACGGCCAGCTTCGGGTTGCCGGTCGTCCCTGACGTGATGCAGATGTGAGCAGGATCCTCGGGCCCCGTCGCATCGACGAGCGCCTCGTAGGCGCCTGGGTGCGCCAGTTCGTACTCTCGTCCGAGAGCCTCCACGTCGGGGAAGTAGGTGAGCCGGAGATCGTCGTACTTCCGCATCCCACGGGGATCGGTGTAGATGATGCGCCTCACCGTCGTCAGCTCATCGCCCATGTCGAGGATCTTGTCCACCTGTTCCTGGTCCTCGGCCACGATGAACTTCGATTCTGCGAGGTTGATGATGTAGGAGACCTCCTTGAGGATGGCGTCCTGGTAGATGCCGATCCCGATGGCCCCGGCGCTCTGGGCTGCCAGCTCGGCGAAGAGCCACTCCGGCCGGTTATCCCCGATGATGGAGATCGTGTCCCCCTTCGTCAGTCCGAGGGAAACAAGACCAAGGGTGAAGTACCTGACGTGTTCGAAGTAGTCCTTCCACGTGTAGGGCTGCCAGACGCCGAACTCCTTCTCGCGGAGGGCGATCTTGTTGGCGCCGTATTTCGCGGCATTGCTTCGGAGCAGGCGGGGAAGTGTGTCGTTCATTGGCGTGTCGATGATCATCTCTCCCTAGCGTCCGAGGAAGACCGATTGTTCGTCGCCCAGGTAGGCCTTGATGACTTCCGGGGCAGCCTGCACCTCGTCCGGCGTTCCCTCCCCGATCTTCTCCCCAAAGTTCAGGACGACGACGTGGTCCGAGATGTCCATCACCACCCCCATGTCGTGCTCCACGAGGATGACCGTGATCCCGCGCTCCTGGTTGATGTCCAGGATGAACCGGACCATGTCCTCCGTCTCTTCGAGGTTCATGCCGGCCATCGGCTCGTCCAGGAGAATGAGCTTCGGATTGAGGGCGAGGGCCCGGGCCAGCTCAACCCGCTTCTGGAGACCATAGGCGAGGGTCCCGACGATTCGCTTCCGGATGTGCTCGATCTCCAGGAAGTCCACGATGTCCTCGACGAACCGGCGGTGCTCGATCTCCTCCTTCTGGCATGGACCGAAATGTAAACCACCCCGGAAGAGGCCACTCTTCATGTGGATGTGCCTGCCGATGAGGATGTTGTCGAGGACCGACATCCCCTTGAAGAGGGCGATGTTCTGGAAGGTCCTGGCGATTCCCAGCCGCGCTCGGGCGGCGGGCGGGCGGTGGGTGATGTCGTGGCCTTCAAAGGAGATCGTTCCGCGTTGCGGCTGGTACCTGCCGCTGATGCAATTGAGCATGCTCGTCTTGCCGGCTCCGTTTGGCCCGATGATCGAGAAAATCTCGCTTTTCACGACCGAAAAACCGAGTCCTCCCAGGGCCAGGACCCCGCCGAATCGCAGGTTGATGTTCTCTACCGCGAGCTGGATCGGCCTTTCTAAGGAATCTGTCATGCAGAGCCCCGGGCGAATGTTCTGATGTTTGGAGTGCGTATGGTACCGTTGGGTGTAGCAAAATTGTAGTCGGGAAGAACGATAATCCCCGATCTAATCCATAATCCTTAGATTCCTTCCCAGGGATGGTTCGAGGGTGGCACCCAAAGGGTCCCCACCCCCGCCACTCAAACCATGAAGTACCTTGCCTGCGGATGCCATGCGACGAGGGCGCTGGTGGTGTATTCGGGATCCATCTGGTGGGACTCGCTGAGGTGGATGTCGATCTTGGCGCCATCCAGCAGGTCCAGGAGGAGGCCATTGCCCTCCAGATCCGGGCAGGCGGGATAGCCATAGGAATAGCGGGAGCCCTGGTAGCCCTGGGCGAAGAGGGCCCGGCCCGGCAGATCCTTGGCGTGGATGCCCAACTCCCGGCGGATGCGGGTGTGCAGGCGCTCCGCATAGGCCTCGGTGAGTTCCGTGGCGAGGCCATGGAAGGCGAAGTAGTCCGCGTAGCCGTCCTCCCGGTAGAGCTTCGCGGCATAATCCGCCGCTGCCTGGCCCAGCGTCACCAGTTGGAGGGCAAGCACATCCGTCTGGTCGGCGGAAAAGAAGTCCGAGATGCAGAGGCGACGGCCACCGGCTTGGCGCGGAAAGGTGAGTCGCGCCAAGGTCTGCGCAGGATCTGCTGGATCCAACACGCGCAGCGAATCGCCTTCTGCGCGCACGGGGAAGTAGCCGTAGCGGGCCTTCGGCTGGAAGATGGAAGCGGCGGTCAGGTATTCCTTCCAGCGTGCCAGCTGGGGTTCGGCCTTGTCCTTCAGCACAGCCACGAAGGCCTCGTCGCTCAGGCTGCCCTGGCTGAAGCCCCAGCGATTCCGGATGAGGGCAAAGGCATCCAGGTGCTCGAACAGGTCCACTGGTGCGTCTGCCAGCTCACGCACACCCCAGAAGGGCGGCTTCGGCGGGGCCTGGTCGTGGCGGACCCAGCTGCTTTGGCCCAGTTCTGTCAAGGGCACCGCAGCCGCACCTCGTCTCAGTATTCTAATGTCGCCAGTCGCGGTCGCGGCGGGCGCTGGAGCCGGTACGCCGGTTTCACCCGCAACCAATGACTGCATGTGCCGCAGCCCCTCGAAGGCATCCTCGGCATAGAAGACAGAGCCCGAGTAGGTCCGTCGACAGTCCCCTTCCACGTAGTCCCGGGTGAGGGCTGCGCCCCCAAGGATCACGGGCACCTTCAGCCCCAGCTCCTCCATGAAGTGCAGGTTCTCCCTCATGATCGCCGTGGACTTCACCAGCAGGCCCGAAAGCCCGACGGCGTCGGCGGGCCAGGCCTCCAACTCCTTGAGGATGGCCTCGATGGGCTGCTTGATGCCCAGGTTCTTCACCTCGAAGCCATTGTTGCTGAGGATGATGTCCACCAGGTTCTTGCCGATGTCGTGGACGTCGCCCTTGACGGTGGCCAGCAGGATGCGGCCCTTCTGGTAGTTCGATTCCCTGGGCAGGTGCGGTTCGATGCGCTTGATGGCGGCCTTCATGGCCTCGGCGCTCTCCAGGACGAAGGGCAGCTGCATCTCGCCGGCACCGAAGCGCTCGCCCACGACTTTCATAGCGCCCAGCAGCACCTCGTTGATGAGCTTCAGGGGATCGTGGTCCCTCAGGGCCTCATCCACATCCGCGAGGATGGCCTGCTTCTCGCCGTCGAGGATGCCGTGGTGTAGGCGCTGCAGCACGGGCAGGTCGTCGCGATGGTCGTCTGCGACGGTGGCCTTGCGGTTGCTGAAGCGGGCCATGAGGGCCTTGAGGGGATCGTAGCCCTCGCTGCGGCGATCGTAGATCAGATCCTCGACGATCTTGCGGTCATCGGGGTCGATCTTGGCCACGGGAATGACCTTCGAGGCGTTGAAGATGGCCATGTCGAGGCCGTGCCTGACGCCGTGGTAGAGCATGAGGGCGTTGAGCACGTGACGGCTGGCGGGGTTGAGGCCGAAGCTCACGTTGCTCACGCCGAGGATGGTCATCACGCCCGGCAGCTCGGCCTTGATGAGCTTCAGGGCTTCGAGCGTCTCGATGGCGGAGCCACGGAACTCTTCGTCGCCGCTGCCCAGGGTGAAGGTGAGGGGGTCGATGATGAGGTCGCCCGGATCGAGACCATATTCGGTGACAGCCAGGGCGTAGAGGCGCTTGGCCACCTCCAGTTTCTGTCCCCGGGTCTTGGCCATGCCGCGCTCGTCGATGGTGAGGGCGACCACGGCGGCACCGTAGGTCTTGCAGAGGTCCAGGATCGCCCGGGCCTTGGCCTCGCCATCCTCGAAGTTGATGGAGTTGATCACGCACTTGCCCGGGGAGCGCTGCAGGGCCCGCTCGATGACCGGGAACTCAGTGCTGTCAATCATCAACGGCAGGGTGATCTGAGTGATGAGACGGCTCAGCAGCTCGTCGGCGTCGCGCACCTCATCCCGACCCACGTAGGCCACGCAGACGTCCAGCAAATGGGCGCCCTCTCGCTGCTGTTCCTTGGCCAGGGTGATCATGCCGTCCCAGTCCTCGGCGGCCAGCAGGTCGCGGAACTTCTTCGAGCCGTTGGCGTTCGTGCGCTCGCCCACGATGAGGGGCGCCGGCTCCTGCTTCAGGGCCACGCTCTGGTAGAGGCTGGCGGCGCTGCGCTCCAGTTTCGGTGTCCGGGTCGGCGCGTTCAATTTTTCGACCCCCGGCGCCAGGGCACGGATGTGGTCCGGCGTGGTGCCGCAGCAGCCGCCCAGGATGGCGATACCGAATTCCGAGGCGGCGTGCAGCACCTTCTGCACGAAGGGCTCCGGCGCCAGGGGGTAGACCACCTGGCCGCCCCGGTTTTCCGGCAGCCCCGCGTTGGGCAGGCAGCTGATGAAGAAGGGGCTGGCTTCCGACAGGGTCTGCAGATGCGCATGCATCTCATCTGGGCCTGTGCCGCAGTTGAGGCCCAGTACATCGATGTCCAGAGGCTCCACGCTGGCGAGCACGGCGGAAATTTCGGATCCGACCAGCAGGGTGCCTGTGGTCTCCACAGTGGCCTGGACCCAGATGGGGATTTTGTGCTGCTTGGCGGCCATGGCCTCCCGGGCGGCCCGCACGGCCACCTTGATCTGGCCCAGGTCCTGGCAGGTCTCGATAAGAATGGCGTCGGCGCCACCGTCCAGCAGACCGTCCATCTGCACGCGGTAGGAGGCCAGCAGATCTTTGTAACTCACATGGCCCAGGGTGATGAGTTTGGTGCCAGGGCCCACGGACCCGATGACGAAGCGGGGCCGGTCGAAGCTGCGGGCCACCTCCTTGGCGATGGAAGCGGCCTGCACATTGAGCTCATAGGCCTTGGCGGACAGCCCGAAATCGCCCAGCACCAGCGGATTCGCACCAAAGGTATTGGTCTCCACCGCATCGGCGCCAGCGTGGAAGTAGCTCTCGTGGATCTCGCGGATCCACTGGGGCCGCCGTTCCGTCAGCAGATCCACGCAGCCTTCCAGCACTGCGCCACCATAGTCTTCCACGGTGGGCTTCCGCGCGAAGATCTGCGTCCCCATGCCGCCGTCCAGGAGCAGTACCTTGTCGCGGAGGAGGGTTTCGAGGGTTGTCATGTCAGAGTCCCAAGTACTCGATGTCCACATCCCCGTGAACGCAGACTTGGCAGGCTAGGCGCTGGTCAGGAGGCGCGTCCAGGCCCGCCAGGAAATCGCGTTCTTCTGGGCTGGAATCACTGCAATGATGCAACCCTTCAGTGATCCGCACACGACAGGTGCCGCAGGAGCCGGTGCGGCAACCGAAGGTGATGTCGGCCCCGGCGGCATCGGCGATGCGTTGCAAGGAGGTGCCGGCGGGCGCCTCCACCAGCAGGTCGTCGAGGAGGAAGTGGACCTTCACCATGGCACCTCCGGCTTGGGCAGCAGGGACGCGACGAGTTCGACCTGGCCGAAGGGGGCGCTGAGCTGGAGACCGCGGATGCGGGGCCGGATGGCCTCGATGACTTCCCGGGCGATGGCCTGGCCTTCCTTCAGTTGATCTTCGGAGCTGTCCCACTTGGCCATGCGGGCCAGCACAGTCGGCGGCACGTAGGCGCCGGGCACCTCATTGGCCATGAACTCGGCATTGCGCAGGCTCTTGAGGGGCCAGATGCCCGCGATGATGGGAATCCCCCCCTTGCCGTCGAGGGCTTCAGTGAAGTCGAGGAAGCGGAAGAGCCCTTCGGGCTCGAACACGGGTTGGGTGATGGCCCACTGGGCGCCGGCCTCCACCTTGTAGCGGAAGCGGGTCTTCTCCCGTTCCAGGTCCTCGGCCACCGGGTTGGCCCCAACGCCCACGCTGAAGGAGGTGGGCTTGCCGATGCCCGCGCCACCGAGATCCAAGCCGGTGTTCAGGCGCTTGAGCATGTTCACCAAGCCGATGGCGTCCACGTCGAAGACGGCCGTGGCCTGGGGGTAGGGACCCAGCTTCGGTGGATCGCCGGTAACGGCCAGGATATTGCGCAGGCCGAGACCCGCGGCCCCCAGCAAGTCGCTCTGCATGCCCAGCAGATTCCGGTCCCGGCAGGCGTAGTGGAGGATGGTCTCCAGACCCACCTGCTGCTCGATGATGAGGGCCGTGGCCAGGGCGGACATGCGGGCCATGGCGCGGGGGCCGTCGGGCACGTTGATGGCGTCAACGCCCAGGGCCCGGCACTGGCGCGTCTTGGCGACGAGCTTGTCGTACTCCATGCCCTTGGGCGGTACCAGCTCCACCGTGTGGGTGAACTCGCCCTGGGCCAGCTTGAGACTGAAGCGGCTGCGGAAGGCGAAGGGGACTTCGGGCTGGGGCTGTTCGTGGGGCTTGAGCTCGAACCGGCTGCCGGCCTGCACAAAGGCCCGCTCCTGCTTGAAAGCGCCCCGCATGGCGCGGATGTGCGCAGCGGTGGTGCCGCTGCAGCCGCCGACTCCCCGGGCGCCCGCCGCCAGGGCACGGGCGGCGAATCCGCCCAGGTACTCGGGACTGGCGCCGTAGATGAGGCGGCCATCGACCATGTGGGGCAGGCCGGGATTGGGCTGGAGGACGATGGGCTTGGTGGTGACGGCCTTCAGGTGTTCCAGCAGGCGCAGCTGGGGTGCCGGCCCATTGCCTCCGATGAGACCCACAAGGTGGGCACCCCAGGTATCGAGCTGCTTGATGAACCATTCGGGCTCGGCACCGAAGAGCGCCTGCCCATCGTCGCTGGGAGTCATCAATGCGGCGATGGGAAGGTTACACAATTCCTGCACAGCGAGGAGGGCCTGGTGGATCTCATTGAGGTCCTCGAAGGCCTCGAGCACGATCAGATCGGCCCCCGCTTCGATCAGCGGGGTCGCCTGCTCGCGGAAGAGGGCCCGGGCTTCGTCGAAGGAGGTGGGCCCCCAGGGTTCGATCCGCACGCCCAGCGGGCCGATGCAGCCCGCCACCCAGGCTCGGGCACCCTGCTGCTTGATGGCCCGCTTGGCGAGGGCCACGCCTTCGCGGTTGATGGCGTCCAACTGGCCGTCGAGGCCCCGAGCTGCCAGCTTCAGTCGGCCGGCGCCCCAGGTGTTGGTGGTGAGGACCTGGGCACCGGCGGCGAGAAACTCCCCATGGATGGCCAGGAGCAGATCCGGCGACTTGAGGTTGCATTCTTCGAAGCTGCGCTGAAGGGTGATCCCGCGATCATGCAGGGCCGTGGCCGTGCTTCCATCGAAGAGGAAACACTCGCCCGCGTCTAGGGCCTGCTGGAAGGTGGGCTGGGTCATGGCTGCGCCTGGAAAGTGGCAGTCTGTTGATCGGTATCCAGGTCGGCTCAGGTCAGTCTGTGACGGTTCGGTATCTTCCCCTTGGGCGCGCCAAGGGCAGGAGTTGGCACCTTGCATTCGCAGGTTGCCAAGGTTTCACAGGGCCTTTCCCTCCACCTTTCTGGATAACGTTCTGGGACTGCCAAAGATCGAGAATCAAGGATGAATGGGGTGATCCAATCCGTCAAGCCGTGGGCGGTGGTGGCGTCGTCGGTGCGGGTCCGATGCCCTTGCGCGTCATGTGGCCCCAGCCATCCTTGCCGCGGATCCAGTCGATGGTGCCCATCAGCCGCCACCACACGGTCATCTGGCGGTACCCGAAGTTCTCGATCACGGCGGTGAACAGCAGGAGCGACAAGGCCTTGAGCCCCTGGTACCGGTGCCCGCTGATTTCCTGGAGCACCACGGACACCACGGAATTCAACACCCCCAACAGGAGTGCCACGTAGACGAAGAGGATGGCGAAGGTGCTGTTGATGGAGCCGCTCCACAGCGACCACACGAACACGGCATAGCCTGTCACCTCGATCAGCGGCGCGAGAGCTTCGAAGAAAATGAAGTAGGGCATGGAAAAGAGGCCCACGCGTCCGTACTTCGGGTTGAACCACATGCGGCGATGCTTCCAGAGGGTCTCCAGCAGGCCGCGTTGCCAGCGATTCCGCTGGCGCCCCAACACCTTGACCTCCTCGGGAACCTCGGTCCAGCAGACCGGATCCGGGACCAGGGTGATGTGGTAGGGCCGCTTATTCTCCCGGAGGTAGCGGTGCATGCGCACCACGAGTTCGAAGTCCTCGCCGATGGTGGCGGTCTCGAAGCCTCCGGCGGCCACGATCAGTTCCTTCCGGAACACGCCGAAGGCGCCGCTGACGATGAACATGGTGTCCAGCGAGGCGAGGCCCACTCTGCCGAAGAGGAAGGCCCGCAGATACTCCACAATCTGAAACCGGGCCAGCCAGGAGTCCGGCAGGTGGATGCCCCGGATGCCCATGGTCGTGACTTTGCAGCCATTGAGTGGGCGGATCACGCCGCCCGAGGCCACGAGGTTGGGGCGGTCCATGAAGGGGCGGGCAATGCGCAGCAGCGAATCGTTCTCCAGCAGGCTGTCCCCGTCCATGCAGCAGACCAGGGGATAGCGGGCAAGGTTCACACCGCAGTTGAGGGCGTCGGCCTTTCCCCCATTGGCTTTGTCCACCACCACGAGGTTCGGCACATAGACGCTTTCGTAGATGCCTCGCACTTCCTTGGTGGGCAGGAGCTGGCGTAGCACCCGCTGACTGGGTTTGAGCCTGAACGCCTCGATGAGCTTCTGCAGAGTGGCATCCTTGCTGCCGTCGTTCACCACCACGACTTGGAACTCCGGGTAGCGGAGGCTGATGAGGCTGTTCACGCTGGGTACCACCCCCGCCTCTTCGTTGTAGGCGGGGCAGATGAGGGTCATGGGCTTGTAGTGGCTGGTCTCGAAAGCGGTGTCGAGGCGATCAGTGTCCACCTCATCCAGGTAACCGCGGATGGAGAAGAAGGCGCGAAGGATCAGCGACAGGTGGGTGAGGTGGAGGGCCAGGAAGTAGCCCAGGATCCCCCATTCGAAGAAAACCGTGAAAAAGCCGCGGAAGCTCACTGATGCCCCCGCTCATCGGCCCATTCCAGGCGCTCCCGGGCGATGTCCCGGGCGAACCGATCAGCGGTGGCATCCTCGGCTAGCCAGGTCAGTGCGGAGGTCCCCGCGTGGCCCAGATCGGCCAATCCCTGGGCAGCGTTGCGGCGCACCTCGTAGACGGAGTCGCCGGTGAGCCCGATCAGCGTGGGAATCGCATCGGGCCCGCCGATGAGTCCAAGCGCCTTGGCCGCCTGGGCGCGCACGGGCCAGGCCGCATGATGGGCGTAGGGTGCCACCCGGGGGTAGGTCAGCGGGTCCGCCAGGGCCGCGAGGGCCTTGAGGGCCGAGGCCTGAATGTCCACATGGGGCGTTTCCAGAAGTTCCAGAAGCCTGGATTCACTCTCACGATGACGGTGGGAACCGGCCAGCAGGGCAAAGAGAATCCAGGGTTCGGGGGCTACCTCGGGAGGGTCCAGATGCTCTTCCAGCCAGGGGAGTAGGTTTGGACCGAATCCTTCCATGACCCGCAGCAGACGCTCCCGCTGGTAGCGCTCCTCCCGCAGCACCCAATCGAGCACCGGCCGGGCGAAGCGCAGATCACCAGCACGGGCCAGCGCCTGGGCGGCCAAGTGCGTCACGTAGGGGACGGGGTCGTTCAAGAGGGGAACGAGGCATTCGAGGTAATCCGTCAGTCGGAAGATGCCGACCTCCTGGGCGGCCTGCGCTCGGACCGTGGCCACCCGGTGTCTCAGGCGCTTGGGAAGGCTTTCATGCACGCCGATGCCGAGATAGAGTTCCCGCAGGGCCTCTGCCTCCTGACCCGCCAGGGTGGCATGGTACCGGGCCAGGAATTTCTCGAAGATGAACCGGTCGCACTCCGCGATCTCGGGGAAGGGGCGGGCGAGACCGGAGGCGTTGAAGAGGTGGGCGGCCAGATCCGCCTCCCAGGCCTGGTACAGAGCGATGCGGTGGCGGTTCTGCCGGTCACGTTTGAACTGGATCCCGGCACCCATGAGTACCAGGCCGGTGACCAAAGTGCCCAGGACCAACGTCCCCCAGATCAGGATTCGGAACACCAGATCCGGGGGCAGATGCATGGGGGTCTCAGCCTGCGGCGGAGGCGCGCTGAAGCATGCGCCAGAGCCGTTCAATCAGCACCTGGGCCGAGATCGGCTTGGTGATGTAGTCATCGGCACCGGCCGCCAGACAGCGCACCATGTCCTGCTCGTTCTGGTTGCTCGAAATGAGCAGGATGGGAACCCGTCCCTTGGGAGGTGGCAGGTCGCGGATCTCCTGGACCAGGCGGAAGCCATTCATGGCCGGCATCATGAGGTCCGTCGTGACGAGATCGATCTCCTGGTGGAGCAGGATCTCCAGGCCATCAACGCCATTTGAGGCCACAAAGACCTTCAGCCCCTCCATCTCCAGGCGCGCCTGGATGATTCGGGCGGTGGCGGCATCATCTTCGACCACCAGCACCTGCGTGTTCGCGGGCCATACTCGACTCATGGGGCAAGTCTAGCAAGGGTTTCACCAGATCCAGCCATTCCCGCGGATCTTGATTCCGAAACGCAAGGTGTGATCCCGATAGCTGGAGGGGTCGGTGGTATCAGAGATGGGAAGTCCCGCGACACTTTGACTCCAGGAGGCGAAAAGGGTCAGGGGGGAGGCCTTCGGACTCCAGTTCCCCGCCAGGGTGTAGCCCCAGCTGAATTGGCTAGAGGCTTGATTCACGGTCTGGCTTCCGGCCCAGACATCGAAGGCGACATCCCATCGTTCCTCACGATTTAGGGATACCCCGCCAGTTGCCCCGTAGTACCGGTAATGCTCGGGATCGAAAAACCCCCTGTTCAGAACCTGGTTCTGGTCCTGGAGGCGGCTGGAGAGCCCCGCCCGCCATTCACCATGTTCAAACGGGAACTTGTGTCCCGCATCTAGTCGAAGGCCATTCTGCGTGGCGCCCTCGGACAGGAAGGCCCGGTTGAGCGACACATTCAGGTGGTCAAGGGTCTGGTTGAAGATCCAACTCTCATCAAAAGTCCAGGTCCGGATGGTCGTGCGAAGGTTGATCGCCAGCGGCGTGTCCAGGTTCGGCCCGAAGGTCTGGGAAAGGCCAAGATTCAAACCCGGGGCGGCCCGGGCCACCAGGGCAAGGCTGTGTGTGGTGGCGGGTGATCCCCCGACGTCATCCACACGACCAACCTGGGCGGCGAAGCTGACCCTGGATCCGAGCGGCTGACGAAACCCCAGCGACCACTCCTGGGGGCGGCGTGCCGATTGTCCGGCCTGGTCGAGGAGATCGTAGGTGCCCCCCACCCGGAGGCTCCCATCGAGAAGCGGGAGGGCCGCATCCAAATGCTGGGACTGGGCCCTCAAGCCATCGTTGGAGTCGGTGCGGGTTTGGGACAACTCAACCCAGGGCCCCTGGGCTTCCGCCAGATCGCGGAACCTCGACTGGACATCATCACGAACGTCGGGGTTCTCCTTCAGGGATTCGGCCCTCGTCCTTGCGCTGCGAAGGCCCCCCATCCGCAGGTCGATCTGGCTGCGCATGATCGTCACTTCCGGGCTCTGGGCATCCTCTGGTTTGAGGCTGGCCAGGCGAAGGTCGGCGGCCTCCGGATCCCCGGCCCAGAGATCCAGCTGGGCGAGTCCGAGCAGGGCGTCGCGGTCCCCCTTTGATTGCGCCAGGACCGCTTCGAAGGCCTGGCGGGCCTGACCATGTTTGCCTCGCCAGCCCAGGACCCGGCCCCGGAGAATGAGGAATTCCCTGTCGTCCGGGTGGGCGCTCAGCCAGGATCCGGTCATGGACAGGCTTCGATTCAATTGCCCGTCCCAGCTCAGATAGGTGGCCGTGTCCAGAGTGGCCTGGCGGTCTCCCCGGGCCACATATGGTTCCAGGATCCGCATGGCCTCCTTGAACTGCTTGGACCAGGCGGTGACGCGGGCCAGGGCGGGATCGGATTCCGCCGCGAGCTCCGGGTACACTTCCCGATGCCGCTTGAAATCGCGGATCGATTCCTCGAACCGTTTCATCCAGCTCAGGGTCTGGGCCCGCTCGAACAACGCGAGCTGATGGTCCTTCCAGGTGGTCAGCATCCGGGAATAGACAGCCACTGCTTCCGCCCACTTCTGCTGTCCCCGGAGATCCCGGGCCTGCTCAAGAAGCACCTCGGAATCAGATGTCTGGGCTGGTTCCTGAGGGGCTGGCGCGGCGGAGAGGATCATCGAATCGGCAATAGGCTCGTCAGGTGTGTCGGCCAGGGCCTTCTGGTAGATCGCGAAGGACTGTTTGCGGAACCGGTGGAAGGTCGGCTGCTCCCAGGTGGGCCAGGTGAACAGGGGCGGCATGGGAATGGAGTCGTGTTCCGTCGCGGGCAGGGTCAGGCGCAGCGTGCCCCCGCCTTCCCCCAAGGGCTTGTCGGCGGTGAAGGCGGCAAACACCAACCGGAAGCCGGGCGTGATCGCGGTGCCCACCGGCCCTGAGGCCTTCCTTTCCGGATCGTCGATCACCCGCCGGGCACTGGGATCGGTGACATTCAAAAGACCCCAGGGGATGCGTGCCTCAAAGAATCCCCGTCCATCTGGACTCCGTCCGACCTGCCATTCGGCCCGGGCATCAAAGGTAGAGTCCATGCGGTCCTGGGTTCCTCGCAGCAGCCAGCCAATGTCGGTGCTGTGGCCTGGGAACTGGGTCCCATCCCGGCCGATCCTGGGGTTGTTGCTGCGTGCTGTGCCCATGATGAACTGGCCATCTTCGTTGCTGATGCTGCGATAGCGGTGCCAAGGATCGTACCGATGGTTGGGCAGGACGTAGGGCATGTCCACGAAGACGCCGGCCCGAGTCTCACCCTGGAACAGAGCCACGAACTCGAGTCCTGCGGCACTGCTCAGGCCCAGCTCCCAGGGGAGTTTGTGGTCGCCCCGCTCAGGGTCCACGGTGTCGATGCCGATCAGGAACGCCTCTTTCGATAGATCGACGGGGCCTGGGATGAATACGCCCAGGTGGAGCCAGCCTTCATCCGCCAGCACCTTGAGGGTGTACCCCTGCCCCTCCAGGTAGACCGGGACTTGCCCCCAATCATCGGCCTTGCCATCGATCAGGATGTTCGGTCCCTTGGCTCCCGGGCGATACGCGATGAGACCGTAGTTTTCCTCGGCATCCATCTCGTTGTACCAGAGGGGCTTTCGATCCAGGGGTTGCTCAAAGGGCAGGGTCAGCCAGTTCTTCTTGAACCATTCATCGATCCATGCGAAGAGCACGCCCCCCGCGCACCCGGCGTCGTAGATGTCCTTCTGAAGCCTGGCATCGTGCTCCCCCTGCTCGCTCTCGTTCTGCCCCCCGTGGGTCATCCCCTGGGGCTGCCAATGGGCGACCAGGCGGGAGGAGGGAACGCCGAATTCGGCGATGAGGACGGGATGGCTCCGATGGTGGTGCACCAGGTCCGCGAGGTACCCCGCATAGTTGCTGGGCCCCTCATGGTCCCTGGCCTTCGAGTAGCCGGGGTCCAGGTTCATGAAGTCGGGATAGTAGGGGTAGACGTGGTAGCTGGCAAAAAGACCAGCCTGAAGGAGGGGTGTGCCGCCGAACTTCTCCAGGTCGAGATCCACGCCATCCTCATCAGGATCCCCGCTCAAGGGGCCGACCGTCTGCCCGAGCTTCCGCCGGAGTTCCGCATCCTCCTTCTCCGTGGGTTCCGTGATGTGGTGCAGCGGATCCAGCGTGGGCCAGTTGGTGAAGGCGATGGGGCGCTGAGCATGAAAGACATCCCATTCGAGCGCGAGGAACTGGTCCATGCTCTCGGCCAGGAAACGCTCCATCGCGTGGCCGCCTTTGACGGTGACAAACCGGCCGGACCAGTCGGCGAATCCGGGGTGGAGCTGATTGAAGCCGACCACGCTCGAGGATTCCCATTCCCGGCCCAGGATGGTGGCCAGGGTCCAGGAACTCACATCCGCCGTGTACACACCACTGGCATGGCCCGGGCGGTGACTGAGTCGGGCCTGGCCATGGAGCACTTGGATCACATCCTCCATCTCCTGGTACCAGGCCGCCTTCCAGGTCGGATCCTGGAAGTCAGAGTGGGCTGGCAGCTCGGCCCAGACCCCGTGGATGAGCCAGATTGGGTGGCTGGCCTTGAGGTTGTGGGCGCGCAGAGCCTCATAGAACTGCGGCGGGTGGATGGTGTACACGCGGATGGCATTGATACCGACCTCAGCCATCTCGTCGATCCAGCCGTCGTAGGTGGCACGGTCGGGGAATTCGGTGGCATGGCGCCCGGGAAGGGCGGCACCTAGATTCATCCCCTTCACATAGAAGGGCTGCCAGCGGCCTGGTCCGGTGGAGATTTCCAGATGTCGAGCCTGGGCGCGGGCGGGGATCTGGGCCTCGGCTGGGCGTGCGTGCGGACCCTGGACGGATTCGGGCGGAAGTCCGGTGAGGGTCAGGAGCTCTTCCCGGATATCAGGGCGATCCGGGTGGGCGGCGGCCAGCTTCTCGAAGGCGGAGATCGCTTCGGCGGTCCGGCCCTCTTTCAGCAGACAGTGGGCGAGACCCACTTCCACATCCGCATACCCCGGCGCGAGTTCCAGGGCTCGGGAGAAGAAGGCCCGGGCATCGGCGAAGCGATCCTGGCGCAGAGCCACAAGGCCGGTCCCCAGCCAGGCGTCCGCATCCTTCTCGTTTTTCCGGAGCTGGGCCTGAAAAACTTCGCGAGCTTCCGTGGTCTTGCCGGAACGAAGCAGGGCGAAGCCATCCGGGGCCTGGAACGCAAGGAACAGGGAGAGCAAGGGAGTCAGGATCAGATTGTTCATCATCAAGATCCATTAGACTGGATGTCCCGGCTTCTCGGGTTGGGAATTCGGAGGCACGGATGGCGTGGTGGCGATGGATCGGTGGGCTTTTCCTCGCGACCTCGACCCTGTGGGCGCAGCCGGCGACCCTTGCTGAACGGCTGGGGTACACCCGCCAGGACAAGCTGCTGATCATCAATGCCGATGACGCGGGTCTGATCCATGCGGAGAATGTGGCGACCCTGGATGCCATGCGGCGCGGGCTGGCGTGCAGCGCGACCATCATGGTGCCCTGCCCTTGGTTCCCCGAGATCGCCGCGTCCGCGGCGGCCGATCCGAAGCTGGATTTCGGCGTCCACCTGGTGGTCACCAGCGAATGGGATCTCATGCGCTGGGGACCGGTGCTCGGCCGCACGGCCGTGCCATCCATGGTGGATGCCCAGGGGTATCTCCCTGGGTCGCTTCAGGCACTCTTTGCCAAGGCCAAGCCCGCGGAAGTGGAGGCCGAGTGCCGGGCCCAGATCCAGAAGGCCCTGGACGCCGGCGTGAATGTCAGTCACCTGGACATGCACATGCATGCCCTGGCCCTGGACACTCGACTCTTCGAGGTCTACGTGAAGCTGGCTCGGGAATTCGACCTGCCCGCCCGCTTCCTTCCCACCCGGGAGGATCTGCACGATGCCCAGCTGGCCCGGTTCCAGCAGGAGGGCATCCTCACCCCGGACCGACTGTATACGGGAGCCACTCTGCCCGGAGAGACGGTCGCCGACTTGTGGCGGCGCGTGATTCGCGGACTGAAACCGGGAGTGAGCGAACTCTACATCCACGTTGCCCAGGACCAACCTGAGCTGAGGGAACTCACGGGGCCCGATCCCTTTCGGACCGGCTGGCGGGACCGCGTCGAGGAATACCGTTTCTTCACGGTGGATCCCGAACTCCGGCGACTGCTGGAGATCGAAGGCATCAAGCTGATCCGTTGGCGCGACCTGCGGGACCTGCAGCGGCGGGAGCGCCTGGCCAAATGACCTACCACGCCAACAGGCGTTCGATTTCCTGACGAACGCCCTGCGCACGGGGCAGATGGCCAGTTTCCAGCGGGGGGCTGGCGGGCGTGGGGGTGTCCGTCGCGCCCACCCGCAGGACCGGCGCATCGAGCCAGGGGAAACAGGTTTCGCCGATGCGGGCAGCCAGCTCCGCGCCCGGCCCATAGGTGCGGGGGGCCTCGGTGAGCACCAGCACACGATGGGTGCGCTTCGCCAAGGTGGTGATGGCTTCATCATCCAGAGGCCAGAGGGTGCGCAGGTCCAGCACAGCCACATCAAGGTCCGCTGCGGCTTCGAGCGCCACGTGCTGGGCGGCGCCGTAGGTGATGACGCAGGCCGAGGCACCGTCCTTGCGCAGGGTGGCTTCGCCGAGCCGGGCCCTGGGCGCCTCGTCCCAGTGATCCTTGAGGCGGCGATAGAGGTGCTTGTGCTCGAAGACCAGCACGGGATCCGGATCCTCGATGGCGGCCCGGAGCAGGGCATAGGCGTCGCGCACGGTGCCCGGCGCCACCACCTTCAGGCCTGGGCTGCCCAGAAAGTGGCCCTCGGGATTCTGGCTGTGGACGGGGCCGCCGCCATTGCCACCGCCGCTGGGGCCGCGGAACACGGCGGGCACGGAGGCGCCCCAGCGCCAGTGGGCCTTGGCGGCGAAGTTAACCAGGAGGTCCGAGGCCAGCAACGCGAAGTCCATGAACTGGAACTCCGCCACGGGCCGCTGGCCCATGAGGGCCGCGCCGATGGCCGCGCCCGAGATGGCCTGCTCGGCAATGGGCGTATCGATCACGCGGTCGGGGCCGAACCGCTCCAGCAGACCCTCCGTGGCCCGGAAGGCGCCCCCGTAGACGCCGATGTCTTCGCCCAGGCAGCACACGCGGGGGTCCATCTCCATGGCATCGAACAGCGCCTGGCGGATGGCCTCGACGTAGGTGCCCGAGAAGGTCGTCATGCTTCCGGCTCCAGGAGGCCCCGCTCCGCCAGCCAGTCGTCGTTGAAGATGCTGCTGAGGTAGCGGCCGGCGCCATCGGGGAACACGGTTACGATGCGGGCTGGTCGGTCTCGGGGTGGCAGGCTCCTGGCCACCTGCAGCACCGCCCACAGGGCTGCACCGCTGGAGCCGCCGCCGAGGACACCCTCCTCCTTCACGAGCCGGCGCGCATGGTGGAAGGCTTGCCGGTCCGTCACCTGGATCATGTCGTCGAGGACAGTGAAATCCATGGTGGGAATAAGGAACTCATCGCCTAGTCCCTCCAGGCGGTAGGGACCGGCCTTCAGCTCCTTCTCTCCGCGGAAGTGCTGCAGGAAGACAGAGCCCACGGGGTCGACCGCGATGACCTTGATCGCTGGATCCTGCTCCTTGAGGTAGCGGCCCGCCCCGCCGATGGTGCCACCCGTGCCTGCTCCGGCAATGAGGTAATCGATGCGGCCCTCCATCTGTTCCCAGATTTCCGGACCCGTGCCGTGATAGTGGGCGGCGTTGTTCTCGCGGTTGCCGTGCTGGTCCGGGAAGTAGCTGTTTGGTGTCTCCCGTGCCAGGCGTGGCGTGATGTTGTTGTAACTGTCCGGGTGCTCGGGGGGCAGGCTGGTGTCAGCCTTGTGCACCTGCACGCCCAGGGCCAGCAGCTGGTTCAGCTTCTCCTGGGAGATGGTGTCCCGTACCACGACCTTGATCCGGTAGCCCTTCTGGATGGCCATGAGGGCGAGCCCCATGGCCGTGTTGCCCGAGGAGTTCTCGATGATCAGGTCGCCGGGCTTCAGGCGCCCGTCACGCTCGGCGGCTTCGATCATGTACTTCGCGATGCGATCCTTGCTGCTGCCCATGGGGTTCATGAATTCCAGTTTGGCGAAAACCTCCACCGGCAGGTTCTCGACAACGCGACGCAGCCGGACCAGGGGCGTGTTGCCGATGGCCTCTACGACGCTGCCACAGGGCTTCCGGTAATGCATGGGGATCCTCCGGTAATCAGTATGACCGGGGCAGGGCCGGAGACCTCCGCCTGTGGGTTGTGCTTGACCCAGGCCAAGCCCCGGCGCATTGTTGGGCCAAACTGCTTCGACAACCGATGGCGTGTGCCTCAACGCGTCCAAACGGGGCCCTTGCCAATTCCATCCACTGGCTCGACATCACAATAAGGGGTGAGTCCGATGCGTCTCATAAAATTCCTGATGGCTGGCGCGATTCTGTGGACCACCATGACGACCATGGCTCAAGCCGTAGAACCTGTAGTGGTGCTGATTGCCACCGGTGGCACCATTGCCATGAAGATCGATCCCGTCAAAATGGCTCCGATTCCGGCCATCTCCGGGGACGATCTGCTCGCCACCGTACCGGGGGTGAGCAAATACGCCAAGGTGGAAGTGAACAATGTGTCCAATGTGCCCTCCGACTACATGGATCCAGCCCGATGGGTGCAACTCTCCAAGGTCGTGCAGGAAGCCCTGGCTCGTCCGGAAGTGTCTGGCGTCATCGTCTCGCACGGCACCGACACCCTGGAAGAAACCGCCTTCTGGCTGGATCTCACCGTCAAGTCGGACAAGCCGGTAGTGCTGATTGGCGCCCAGCGTAACGCCTCGGAGTCTGATTTTGATGGACCGCATAACCTCCTCAATGCGGTACGCATTGCCGTGGATCCCCAGGCCCTCGGCAAGGGGGTCATGCTGGCCATGAACGGCCAGATCAATGCGGCGCGCGAAGTCACCAAGACCCACACTTCCAGCGTGGAGACCTTCAAGTCCGGCGACTACGGCTTTATCGGCGTGGTGGACAACGACCGCGTGTTGTTCGCGCGATCCCCCCTGCGTCGCCAATTCGTCCCGGTAAAGGCCGACCGCATGCCGGAAGTGGAGATTGTCGCCATGTATGGCGGTGCCGATGGCCACCTGCTGCGGGCTGCCGTGGACAGTGGCGCCAAGGGCATCGTGGTTCAGGCGCTGGGTTGGGGCAACATGAACATCCCCATGTTTGGTGCGGTCAAATATGCGCTGTCGAAAAACATTCCGGTGGTGATCGCAAGCCGCGTGCCCAACGGACGAGTGTTGCCTAATTATGGCTTTGAAGGCGGCGGCAAAACCCTGGTGGATGCCGGTGCCGTGATGGCCGATGACCTGTCACCCCAGAAAGCCCGCATCCTGCTGATGCTGTTGCTGCAAAATGGCTCCAGCGGCCAACGGGACCTGCAAGCGGCTTTCAGTCACTGACTAGACCCTAAATATCCCGCAAGACACCCGCCCGGCAGCGGGCCGCACTCGGCCCTCCCCTCCGCTAGACTGGTCCGATGCTCTCATCCTTGAGAATCCAGAACCTGGCCCTGGTGGAGGATCTGTCCTTGGACTGGGGGCCGGGCTTCACGGTGCTCACGGGCGAGACCGGGGCGGGCAAGTCCCTGCTGGTGGATGCGCTCTCGCTGCTGGTCGGCGCTCGGGGGGATGCGGAGCTGGTGCGCCACGGGGCCGAGCGGGCGACGGTGGAGGCCGTGGTGGAAGGCCGCTTCGAGGCCTGGCGGGTCTTTCTTCAGGATCGGGGACTGCCTGAGGAACAGCCCGTGGTGCTGCGCCGCGAGGTCGGGCCGGGCCGCAGCCGCGCCTGGATCAACGGCGCCAGCTGCGCCCTGGCGGACCTGCGGGAGGCGGGCCGCTTCTGGATGCGCCTGACCAGCCAGCACGACCACCAGTCGCTTCTGGGCGAGGACCGGCATCTGGCCCTCATCGACGAGGTGCTGGGCATCGAGCCCTGTCTGGAGCCTGAAGCAGCCGCGGTGAGGAAGGCGGAAGACGCCCTGAAGGCCCGACGCCGCAGTGAGGCCGAGCGGGGCCAGCGCCTGGAGCAGTTGGCCGAGGCCCTTGCGGACTTGGACAAGCTGGCACCGAGGCCCGGTGAATGGGCCCAGCTCAAGGCCGACCGGGAACCTCTGCGCCACGCGGTTCATCTTGAACAGGCTTTTCGCGAGGCGGCCGAGGCCCTGAGCGAGGGCCTGCCCAAGGTCGAACTGGCCCAAAAGGCCCTGATGCGCGCCGTCACCCACTGGCCAGACGCCACTGCCGAGCAGGACCGTCTGCGCTCCGCCGCCCTGGAGCTGGAGGACCTGCTGGCGCTGGCCCAGGATCAGGCCATGCGCTGGGGGGCCGCGGGCGCGGATCGCATCGAAGCCATGGAGGCCCGCTTGGCCCTGTACGAGCGGTTGGCGCGGCGGCACCGCTGCGAACCCGCGGACCTTCCGGGCCGGGTGCAGGCCCTGAAGGACGAGCAACGCTCATTACTGGCCGGGGATGCCCCCCTGAAAGAGTTGGAGGCGGCCCTGGTGAAGGCTGCGGAGAGCTACCGGGCCGCTGCGGAGGTCCTCCATGGGCGGCGCTCCGCGGCCATCCCGAAGCTCGAAGCCGAGGTGCAGAAGCGCCTCCGGCGGCTGGGCATGAAGGGGGCCAGGATCCAGTTGCGGCTGGCGCTGGCGGAGGAATCGAGCAGCCCGGTCCAGCAGAGCGGTCGCCCGGTGCGCGTGGCCGCCCAAGGCTTCTCGGCCCTCGCGATCTGGATCGAACCGAATCCCGGCGAGGGCTTCCGGCCCCTGGCCAAGATCGCCTCCGGCGGCGAGTTGAGCCGCCTCATGCTGGCCCTGGTGGGCGCGGGTCTGGTCCTGGGCCCACCCTCGGCCTCGGCGGTGCGCGAGGGCCTGACCCTGGTGCTGGACGAGGTCGATGTGGGCCTGGGCGGCGAGGCGGCCCTGGCCGTGGGACAGGCCGTGGCGGAACTGGGGAAGGCGCATCAAGTGTTGGCCGTGACCCACCTCGCCCAGGTGGCCGCCCGGGCGGATCGGCATGGCCGGCTGGAGAAGGAGACCGAGGGTGGCCGCACCCGCAGTGGTCTGGTCTGGATGACCGGTGGCGCACGCAACCGCGAACTGGCCCGGCTCCTGTCTGGACATCCGGATCGGGCCGAGGCGCTGGAGCACGCCAGGGTGCTGCTCGAAGGCTAGAGCTTCTTGGTGGATTTCTGCCGGATCCGCTTGGGAGGCGCGTTCTTCCCTTTGCGCGGGGCCTGCTTGGCGGCGGGTTTCGGGCCTTCCTCCTTCTTGGGGTGGGGTCGGGCCTTGACCTTGTCGACGCGCTGGGCTTGGAGGGACTCGTTGCTGCGGGAGGGTTTGAGGCCTTCCCCAGGGTCCAAGATGCGGCGCACCACGGCCATTTCCGCTTCTTCGCCCTCGCCCTTCTGTTTCTTTTGAACACTGAGTCGAAGTGGTACACCCGCCAGGCCGAATTGTTCACGCAGGCGGTTCTCCAGATAGCGCACGTAGCTGAAGTGCAGGCCCCGGTCCGTGTTCGCCTTCACCACGAAGCTGGGGGGCCGTATGCCCACCTGGGTCATGAAGTAGAGCTTGGGCAGCTTGCCGTCCACGGCATGGGGGCTCATGGTGGCCACGGATTCGCGCAGGAAGCGGTTCAACTCGCCCGTGGGGATGCGGCGGCCATGGGCGGCGGCCAGCTCATCGATCATGCTGAAGAGCTTGGACACCCGCTGTCCGGTGAGCGCCGAAAGAAAGATCATGGGCGCATGGTGCAGGAAGCCCAGGCTGCGGCGCAGATCCTCCTCGGCCCCGTAGATGGTGTGGGTGTCCTTCTCGACCAGGTCCCACTTGTTCACCACGAGGATGACGGCGGCGCCGGCCTCCTGGGCATAGCCCGCGATGACCGCGTCCTGATGGGTGGCCCCTTCCACGGCGTCCAGCAATAGCAAGCTGACATCGGCTCGAGCCATGGCCTGTTTGGCCTTCAGGATGCTGAGTTTCTCGGCGCCTTCGTGGGTCTTGCCCTTCTTGCGGATGCCGGCCGTGTCGATCATCCGGTAGACCCTGTCCTTCACGTGGAAGACCGTGTCCACCGTGTCCCGCGTGGTGCCCGCGACCTCGCTGACCAGACTGCGCTCATAGCCCAACAGGCGGTTCGTGAGGGAGGACTTCCCCACATTGGGCCGCCCGATGAGGGCGAAGCGGAGCTCGTCGGATAGCGAGTGGATGGCGGCTTCTTCCGGCGTCCGGTGGAAGGGCAGGCGGCCCCGGATGGCCGCGATCAATTCGGGTACCCCGGCGCCGTGGGCGGCGGAGATGGAGAGCACTTGGTCGAAGCCCAGGCCGTAGAAGCCGGCATCGGGCGCGCCGCCCTTCATGCCATCCAGCTTGTTGATGACCAGCAGGATGGGCTTGCCCTGGCGGCGCAACCGCGCGGCGATCTCCTCGTCGCCGGTGGTGAGGCCATCGTGGCCGTCCACCAGGAGGATGGCCACGTGGGCCTCGCTGAGCGCAGCTTCGGCCATGCGGGTGATGCCCTGGGTGATGACGTCATCACCCTCGAAATCGAGGCCGCCGGTGTCCACGAGCTCGAAGAGTTCCTCCACCTGGCCCTCCTCGCTC
This sequence comes from uncultured Holophagaceae bacterium, assembly GCA_903927605.1. The sequence continues at coordinate 1,389 of CAIYNT010000135.1, read as the reverse complement.
AGACAGGTGACCCGGCCATAGCTGCGATCCCTGGTCATGCCCGGTAGGTCGTGGACTAGGGCCGCCCGGCTGCGGGTGAGCCTGTTGAAGAGGGTGGACTTGCCCACATTGGGGCGTCCGCAGAGGGCGACGAGGGGCAGCTTCATAGTAAGGGTCTGATTTCAGATTGGGTGTGAGCCGCGACGTCGGCCAGCCGCGCTCCTGGCAAGACGCCGGCCGCAGGGCGATGCGGGACATCGTTCAAGGTCGGCAACGCAGCCAGGGGTGCGGCTGGCCTCGTCCCGAAGGGCAAGGGGCGGCGCCCGGCGCGATACTGCGTCAAGCTCCTCGTCAATAGTGCCGCTATTGCCATCGTCGCTTTCCTTGTCTCGCTTGGGCGGCGCCCCTTGCGCGGCCGCACCCAATCTGAAATCAGACCCTTGTCCAAGCCTTTCAGTCTATCGGGGATAGGTCGAAAGGGCACGGGCGGATTTCGTTGGGGCGGGTAGAGTGATGCTTCCGTTCTCAGGAGTGCCCATGATCCATCCGATGACCCTGTGGCTGGTTCCCGCGCTTCTGGTGGCCGCACCCACACCGAAAGTTCTCAGCCCCGCCGCCACCGTCCAGAGGCAGCTTGAGACATTCAATGCCCACGATCTGGAGGGGTTCCTTTCCCTCTTCGCCGAGAACCTGGAGGTGTCTGAGGTTCCGGCTGGGAGTGCCGCCTCCACCGGAAGGGCCTGGCTCCGGGAACTCTATGCGGAACGCTTCAAAGCCAATCCCGACCTGCACGCATTTGCAGAGGCGCAGATGGTTTCCGGCGAGTTCGTGATCCAGAAGGAGCGGATCAAGGGGCGGGCAGGGAAGAAGGAAGCCCTGGATAGCGTCACGATCTACCAGGTGAAGGCGGGGAAGATTGTGCGGATGTGGTCGCTGAAGGAATAGGGGAGGTTATCCGCCTTTCGCGCCGACCCACTCCGACGGGGCTCAACCGCGTCTCCGTCGCCCTTTGGGCTAGGATCCGCCGCGTAGTCTGCAGCTGCTCCGGCCCCCCACTGGAGGGCCTCCGCTGCCGCCGCAGCCTCCGCACTCGACCCTAGGCCCCCGCAACGCATGCGTTGCGGGGGCGGGTTCGAGCCCCTCTGCCAATCCGTTCCCCGCCCTTGGCGTCGACCCATGCAACCGGGAGCTCGAACGGGTCCGCTGCGCCCTGCGGGCTTGCGTCCCTCGGTCTTGCTCCGGCAGGACATCAAGTCCTGCCTCCGCAATCCCACTCGCGGGTTCAGCCCCGTCAGCCCCAAACGCCAAAAGCGCCCTACTGGGCGCATTTTGGCGGGGCTGACGGGGCTCGAACCCGCGACTTCCAGCGTGACAGGCTGGCACTCTAACCGACTGAGCTACAACCCCTTG
>CAIYNT010000134.1 GCA_903927605.1 uncultured Holophagaceae bacterium | reverse complement strand
TTCCATCACATGCGGCCCCATGGCCTGCCAGGTCGTCTCAGCAACCTTGAGGACGGCCCGATCCAGTTCGGCCAGCTTCAGGGCCTCCCGGGCCGATTCCAGGGGCTCTTTGAGGAGCTGGGCTACGCCACGCAGCAGGTCGGCTTCCCCGATCACCGTGTCCTTGTTCGACATCCCCCGGTAGCAGACGGCCTCAACGGCAGCGATTCTGCGAATATCAGCCTCCACCTTCACCCCAAGACCCAGCGCTGCCGCATCCACCCGCTCCCAGCCAGCCACGGCAAGCATGCGGTAGGGGTTCTCCTGGATCTTCTGAGGCGCCTCGGTCCCCCAGAGGCGCATGACCTTCACAGCCAGTGGGGCCTTGAAGCCATGGGCTTCCAACCAGCGAACCACCTGACGGTGAGGGCGATCACAGGATCACACGCCTCCCGGTCTCGACCATGTGCTGCTCGATGTGGGCATAGCGGCTCAACTGGCGACGGAGGCCTTCGACTTCGGCCTTGAGGGTGGCTACCTGGGCCTCGAGGACCTGGATGCGCTGGGTCTTGGCGTCATCTTGGGTTGTGGGTCCGACTGCTCGCGCTTCGATGGCCTGGAGGCCGAGTTCCTGGGCCGCCTGCTCTAGCAGTTCACGGCATCTGGGATTCTTGTAAAGGCTCTGCTGGTCCACGCCGGAAGCCAGGGCGACAGCGGCCACAGAGACCTTTCCGGCTCGGGCGGGAAGGCCCTTGCCTTCCTGGCGCAGTGCTTCGAGGTAGGTCAGCAGGGCCTCGGTGTATTCGGCACCGACCTGGCGACCGCTCTTCCTCATGGTCACCTCTTACTTTTGGGATTGAGGTAGGGGATCTCCTGGTGCAGAGGGGCCTCCAGGTCTTTGGGGAGCAGATGCGCTCCCGACGCCTCAACCTTGCACCCGGACAGCACCTCCAGGTGCCTGAGGAATCGGAGATCGTATTCGCCCAGGATGCGCTTCAGATCGGCTACCTGCGCCTCAAGCTGTTCGATACGCACATCGGACTTTAGACGAGGCCGCGCCACATTGGGGTTTGCCCGAAGCTCCTTCGCTCGCTGGAAGGCTTCCTTGATTTCCTGCTTGTCCATCAGACTTTGGCGGGTGTAGCGCCGACCCAGGTGTTGTTCGACTTCGCGGCAGACGGCCTCCAATCGGATCGTGGGAAGCGGCCAGCGATCAATGATCGTGGCGATTTCGATTATCTCTTCCTTGGTCAGATGCTTCATATCAGCACTCTTTGGTCTCAGAGTTGCCCATCTGAATAAGAGTGGGTTCTTCGCCCGGTTCCAAGGCTTCCTTACTGAATAGCACCTCGACGACCCTGCGGTGCTTGGCCTGCCGCTCGTATTCAATATCCATCCACTTTCCGGCCATGAAAACCCCATCTGCCACCTGGGCCTCGTAGGCGGCGATCCGTTGCTCGATCTCGGCCTGGACCTCCAGCGCCCGCTTCTGGTGCCCCTGGCTCCCCGGAATGACAATGAGGCCAGGGCAGCGACTGCAAGCCTCCGGCATCGTCGGAGGAGTGGTCCCCTCTGGGTGGGCACAAATGCCGAGTTGGCTGAAGCTCACATTTCCCGCCAGGAAGTGTCGCACTTCTTCCTGCCTCACGGGATCCTTGATCCTCCCGATGGCATCGGCCCATCCGCCTTGGAACCGGCCCGTTTCCAGGGCTCTGTCAACCAGGACCATGAGGTCCTCAAGCTTCATGTCGATGTATGGGTCGTTGGATCTTTCGGGCCGCTCGACATTTCGCCCGAAGTAGGCTGCCACCTCAACCTGATCGATTCCATGCTTGACCTGCCAGGTGGTCAGCGTGTGCCTGGGGTCGTGGGGCGCAAAGGAATAGGGTTTGTCGGTCTTGGGGTCGCACTTGCCGTACCGCTCGAAGAGGGACTTCGCTCGTCCGTTGCTCCTGAGTGCTACCTGCAATCGCTGTGGAGTCATTGGCATCGCCGATCCGGCCATTACAAATGAGTACCTCTTCGAGAAAAAGTTGTAGGGAAGCACGAACAGGACATCCTGCAAGTCCAGGCGGAAGTGGTCCGTCATGACAGAGGCGAGGTGACTGTGGCGGCGAACAAACTCAGAAATCTGTGTCCCGGTGACCGAACTCTTTCGCCGGTTTACCCATGTTGCGATGCCTAGGTCCCGCAACTTGTTTCTGACTGTTTTAGCACTAGAAAAATTGCCAAAACCCAACAGTGCCGAGGCCTCGCGCAAGTCATAATGCTGGTTCAAGTCAATGGGGAGGTTCACCCGGCCTTCAGCCATAGCCCGGGCGTTCTCCCTGGCTGGGCCTGTGATACGGAGGATTTCATCAACACTCTCCTTCACGATGGGGACCAGCACAGTCGGGATCCATCGCGGGAAAGTATTCTCTGTCAGTCCTTGTTTCTCGGGTGCATAGCCGAGCCAATAACCCTTGAGGATCCGTCCTTCATCGTCTTCCCCATTGCCCTCGTGCCAGCAGTCTGTGGGCAGGGAAATCAACTCACCGACCCTCATACCGGTGCAAATCAACAGGGTGATGGCATGTACCAACAAGCGGTCCGAGTCGTTGTCATCAGTCGCCATCACAGTGGCGCGGATTTCACCGAAGGCCCGGAGAACCTCAGGCGAAATGAGGTGCTCATGACTACCCTTGCTCGGCGCGGGGAAGGGATTGCTCCATTCGATCCTAGTCTCCGTCAGTTTGCGAAGGTTGCACATTTCCACCATCAGCTTGAGATTTTCGGCATAAGACGCCAAGGTGCTTGCCGCGAGTTGCGGTTCGCGTTCAGTCATGGCCCGAGCGACAAGGTCGAAGTCTTTCCGGCTAAGAGTAGTCACATCTCGATCGCCCAGGATCTCGCCGAGTCGACGAATAGAATTTGGGAATATGCTCCCGCCGAACTGCCCCGCACCATTGTTAGGAAGGCTCTCGTTGGCTGTGATCGCCTTGCCCAACCTAGTCAGGCCAGCGGGGCTCCCATGCCAATTAAGTTTCTTGATGTACTTCAAATGGGCCCGGTTGTAAGGGAGTTGCCACACTTCGTCCTCAAAGTTGATCCCCAGCACCGTACGGACAATCTCCCGCGCATCTGCAATGTATTTCTCCAGGCGGTCAGAGGCCGTATTCATCAGGAACACTCCTTGTCAAGATGCTTGAGACGCCACTCTTGGACAAGCTGGATGACTCGGCCTACGGCGGCGATGTGGCGGTCGTAGCGCGTCCATTCGGACCTCGGCAGGCCTCGCGCGATCATGTCGGTCTTCCGGTCCACCAGGACTTTGAGGGTCCATTCGTGGGGGCCTTCCACGGCAGGGGTGAACGCGTGACAGACGTAGCAGTCCGCGCTCCCATCGAAGGCCATGGGGCAGTCTCCCCCGAAGCAACCGCACCCACCTTCCACGCCCACTCGGAGGGCGCCCTCTTCGGCATAAGGGAAAGGCGCAGGAATCCGTGCTTGGGGGGCAATGGCCTTAGTTGGAACCGGAGGCTGGAGATATTCCGCCAGTTCTGTGTACTCGGTCACCTCATCCAACCGGGCGATGTGACGGATACCAGGCTTCATGTAATGCTTGAAGGATTCGATACCCTTTTTGCCAGTGATGGCGGCCACGGAATCGAGGGGCATTTTCCTGGCCCATCGGGTATGGTTGCCGTCGCGGAAGCTATAGAACGTCGGGACGATCACGGTCCCGTCCGAAGTCTTGACGTTCAGGGCCCCAAAGAGATCCTGGAGGCGTTGTGATAACGCGGTCGATGTCGAAATCATCCTGGCGGCCTCATCCTCATGGGACATCCGCGCCGTGGAAAATGATTTTATCCGCTGTGATTGGAACAGTGGGAGATCACAGTGCGGATCGATCCCCCTCTTCTTGGCCCATACGCGATTTTCCTCAAGCAGCTTTGGAACGAGCCGCACCAATTCCGCATTCAACGGCAATGCGGCGCGCTTCGCCGGCTTGGTGAGCCGTCCGTAACTGCGCTTAACCTCGTCCGAAAACCGCACAGTGCCCACCTTGACCCCGTCAGCCTCGAAGAACTCGAAGTCACTCTCGCGGAGCATGGTGAAGGCTTTCGGCCTATCACCGAACATACAGGCCAACCAGCCCACCACTAGGTGGCGATAACCGATGTGGAGTGATCCTTTAAGGAGGGCGGCCTTGATGTTTGCCGGGAGTGAAGAAAATTCGGTCCGGGTTGAGAACAAGATCTCACCCGAACGCAGTTTGCCTTCCATGCGCAAAAGGGCGGACTGGATCCTCGCGAAATCCGTATCTGTATAGCAACGGCGGTTCTTGGATGCCCGCGACCTGGGTGCTCCTGGTGTGATTTGCTGCTGGACCACAAACGGTACGTAATTTCTTTTGTTGAGGGCCTTCAGCCTGTCCACCGTTTCGGCAGAGAAACCAGGGATCCGAAGGCCATGAGCCCAGTAGTACCAGCGTCGGATATCGCCGTAATCCCTCCATGCGGTTTTGGGATTTTCCTCAAACAACCCCTTCTTCAGCGCAAGCATTAAGGGAAAATCAATGACGCCACAGGTGAGCCATTGCAATTCCACTTTGCGCCAGCCATCAAATTTCGCGACTGTATTAAAGGCTGAATAGAAGTTGATCGCTGTTGACTCGGATCTTCCATCCAGCAAGGCGGCAGCATAGGCCTGATGCGTGCGGAGCAGGGCCCCAATCTCTCCTTGAATGCCCCAGTTCATGTTTCCAAAACCTGGAGGTGTCATCCAGACTGGGCCTGAGGTGTCCACCAGATAGCCGGTACCGGTGCGAATCTTGGTCGGGATGGCGAGTTTGTCAGCCAGCCTACTCGGATCATTTAGAAAGTCGCGGACAGCATTCATTCTTCCTCCT
>CAIYNT010000133.1 GCA_903927605.1 uncultured Holophagaceae bacterium | reverse complement strand
GACCCTTGCGCAAGGAGGAGCCCATGGCTCACGAGGGTCACGAACACGGACCGGACTGCAACCACGATCACGATGATTCCTTCGAAATCGAAGTCGTCGAACTCGAAGACGAGAATGGCGAGAAGGAGGAGTTTGCGATCCTGGAAGAGCTTGAGTTCGAGGGCCGCAACTTCGCCATCCTGGCCCCCCTGGCCGAGCTACAGGCCCAGGAGGAGGGCAAGGCCGATCCCGAGGAGGGCCTGAGCCTGGAGATCTTCGAGGTGAAGGACGACATGTTCACCCCACTGGAGGACGAGGAACTGGCCGAGCGCCTCATGAAGCACCTCGACGAGCAGGAAGCCAAGCTAAAGGCCGAGGAAGAGAAGGACTGACGCCTACCAGTGACACGAAGGCCCCCGGCTGGGGGCCTTCGTATGTAATCCCGAATCGCACCAAGAAAAACTCGAAAATCACGCGCACGGTCGGCCAGCCTAAGGACCATGCCGAGGTCCAGAACCAATCGATACCGTGGTCCCGAGAGCCCCCGCACTATTGGACGTCGCTGACCCTGCCTTTGAGGAAGGTGATCTTCAGGTCCTTGTAGATGTAGATTATTTTGGCGCCAAGATCCACGGTATTCCTGGGTTTGCCAAGGGCATTCTCCACCTCCGCAGGGGTCATGCCCAGGGAGATGGTTCCACCGGACCCGGGGCCAGGAGACTCCTGCCCTCTTTCGTTGATGAGGGCCTGTTCCGAGCTGTTGGCATCCTTGACGGCCAGCGCCAGCTCACTCCCGGCAGAAGGATCGGGGTGAATGTCGTCGGTGTAGGAAGCCTTCACCGTTCCGAGGGCCTGAGGTGGCAGCGCGGGGATACCGTCTCTGCCCTGATTGGCTTGAAGCTTGGCCATCCCGTCTTCCATGGACGCCAGCATCTGGTTCTGCATCTCCTGAAGGTCCAGGGTCTTCACAGAGAGATAACTACCCTTCTGGCAGCTCGATCCACGGCTTGCCAGGACCATGACCTCGGCCCATTCCTCGCCCAGGGCAGGCGTATCCACCAGCTGGAGCACGTCTCCTTCAACCAGAGGGCATTCCCGGTTGCCGGCATAGGCCATCAGGCCGTTCGAGACCAGGAAGACCTTGGGGCCGTTCCTGGAGAAGATCGGGGGCGGGGCCGAAGTCTGCCCGGCGTTCTGGGACGCCTGATCGGTCCTGGCCTGATCCATCTGCCGCCGCACCTCCTCGGCGATGGCCTCCTTCACTTCAGGAGTCATGGCCATTGAGGCGCTGTAGGTCACCGGCGGGGCCGTCACGGAGGCGTTCTGGGCGAGATACGCAGATTCCAGAGTGGCTGCGATCAGGAAATCCGTGATCCAGAACGCCGGCCCAACATAGGTCGGATAAGGGGCAAAGTACCCACCGTAATACCCGTACCAGGGTCGCGAGTACCAGCCCCAGTTGTAACGGACGGGGCGTGACCAGGGGTTGTAGGCCCAGGTGTAGAAGCTGGAATGGTAGTAATGGTGAGGCATGAAGACGTGATACTCGCGCCCGCCGTGCGACCAGGGCCGGTAAAGCTCGGCGTGGGGTCTGCCATCGATGATGAAAGTCCGCTGAACGTAGTTGTGGCCGTGAGAGACCAGGGGCCTTTGGACATACCCAGCGCGACCGGTGGCATTGGCAACAATGATGCGTCCGTCAGGTCGGACGATCTCGACATGCCGAACGCCACTTGGAGAATGTCGGATCACGGCGCCATTGGGAGTGTGCACTTCCCGAATGGCACCGGTCGAGGTGCGGTGGATCTCGCCGCCACCAGGGGTGCGAACCACCTGTCCTTCTGGCCGATGCTTTTCGGCAGGGCCTGAGGGGGGCCGGGATTCGAATGAAGGCCGTCCAGAGGGGCCTCCTACGTTGGGACGAGAGGATTCCGGATGGCCCGTCAGTGGGGGCTGGTGCTGTGGGTTGGAGTCTGGATGCACGGCTGGGATCGGCCCTTGCACCGGCGGCCGTGACGCCGGAGCGAGACCCTTTGGAGCAGCAAAGTCGCCGGTTGGTGCCTGAGGCAGAGCATGTGAATCCGGCAGGGGTTCGCGCCTGGGCATCGGCTTGGATTCCTGCTTTGGTTCCGGCTTGGTCGGTGGGGCTTCGCGCTTAATTTCCGAGCGGGGTGGTGGCGGTGCTTCTCGCTTCGTCTCGGGACGGGCCACTTCATGGTGCTTGCTTTTGTCCTTGTCTTTTTCTTTCTCTTTTTCTTTGTCTTCTGCCGCAAGGACAAGCGCATAGGCCGTCAAGAGCACAAGGGCGCCTCTCGTGCCCACACGCAGGACATCTAATCCACCGTTCGGCAACAGACGCATGATCACTCCTGGGAATCTTTCGCTATCCTAGCGCCTTGCTCATGGACCGCCCAAGGAATTGCTCGGGTCCTCCTTCCGCGGCTTCGGCCCCTGTCTGACCCTGTCGTAATCTGGAATGATGCTGTCCGACCTGATCCACTTCCCTGGCCGAGTGCTCTTCCTCACGGAGGATCCGGCACGGATCCTCCGCCAATTGGCGGGCGAGGATCTGGATCTGGCGGAGGCCGGTCCTCTGCGGGACCAGATCAGCACGGATGAGATCACGCCTGCCTTCATCTGCTACCACTTCGACGAGAAGCTGGGGGACTTCCCCTACCTGGGCTTGAAGTGCGGCCGGTCCTTCCCGGTGAAGGAAGGTACCGTCCGGGCGGGAGGATTTTCCGTCAGTGTGGCCGGCAAGCGTCGGGGCAAGGGGAGCAGCCGCGAGGCCAGTCCTTTTGCGGAGCAGTGCGCGGGCATCCGCCTAGTGATCGCGGAGAGTTTTGAACGCATCTACCGCCAGAATTGCCAGAACCTGGGATTGCTCACCAGCACGGATTTCGGCCTGATCCCACGGGTCCGGCGGGGTGAGGCCATTCCGCTGGCTGAGTTCACTGTGGGACTCGACCCGATCACGGCCGAGATCGTGCGTTGCGGGGGCCTCTTCGCCTACAACGCCGCGCGCCTCAAGGGCGAGGTGGAGCCACCCCATCCGAACCACGCTCTTAGGCCCATGACCTACGCTGAAAAGCTCGTGGCACGGCACGCGGTGGTGGAGGCCGCTGCGGGCAAGACAGGACTCTCCACGGTGAAACCCTCGGATGGTCTCTTCGTGAAGGCCGATTGGCGCTTCAGCCACGAGTACGTGACGCCCATGGCCGCGAGCTTTTTAGAAAAGGCGCTGGGCCCCGATGCCGTAATCAGAGATCGGGAACACATCCTGGCCTTCCGGGATCACCTCACCTTTCTGCAGTACAGCATGAAGGCCGAGCACCGGGCCATGGGCCTGCTGACTGTGGCCGAGTCCCTGAAACCGGCGCAGGAGGCCTTCTGCCTGAAACACGGCATCCGGCTCCATGGCGAGCTGCCGGATGGCACCGGCAGCGAAGGCATCTGCCACGCGATCATGGCCGAGCACTACGCCCTGCCGGGTCAGGTGGTGGTGGGCACGGATTCGCACACACCCCATGCCGGGGCCTTGGGTTGCCTGGCCTTTGGCGTGGGGACCACGGACATCGCCTGTGCCTGGGTTACGGGCGATGTGCGCGTAATGGTGCCGCCGACCCTGCGGGTGCGCCTGAAGGGTCGGATGGGGGCGGGAGTAGCAGCCAAGGATCTCGTCCTGCACCTGCTGGCCCGGCCCCTGATCCGCGAGGGCGGCGCCATCGGCCATGTCATCGAGTACCAGGGCGAGGGTTTGCTGGATCTCGACACGGATGAACGCGCCACCCTTACCAATATGGCGGCGGAAATCGGCGGATTCACGGGGCTCATCGCGCCGGACGAAGAGACGGTCCGGTTCGTGAAGGAACGCCGAGGTGCGGAGGTGCTTCTGGAGGCCTGGATGCGCGGTGATGAGGGCGCTGAATATGCCCACACGCTGGACGTGGACTGCGCCTCCCTCGGCCCCATGCTGGCCCGCCCCGGCGATCCCGGGAATGGCCTGGCCCTGGCGGACCTGGGCGAGGCCGTGCCCATCCACATCGCCTACCTGGGCAGCTGCACGGGTGGGAAACGGGAGGATCTGCGGCGGGCCTACGAGGTGGTGCGGGTGGCAGCGGCGGAGGGGCAGCGGGTTCCGGATGGTGTGCAGTTCTTCGTGCAGTGCGGGAGCGAGGACGTGCGGCGCTTTGCGGTGGCGCAGGGCTGGCTGGCGGCCTTCGAGGCCGTGGGGGCCGTGGTGCTGGGCAGCTCCTGCGGGGCCTGCATCAACGCCGGACCTGGGGTATCCACAAGTCCGGACCAGGTGACCATCAGCGCCATCAACCGGAACTTCCCGGGCCGCAGCGGCCCGGGCCAGGTGTGGCTCGCCAGCCCCGCCACCGTGGCCGCTAGTGCCTTGGCGGGAAGGATTGCGGGAGCCTGAGCTTTCCAGGAAAAGACCTGGGTCAAAACCTCCCAGGAGCCCGGTAAGGTAACTCAAGCGGGCTGCGCCGATTGGCACCTGATCTAACCCTCTCCGGAGATAAACTCATCCATGCGCCATCTCAGCCTCTTCACTCTGGTTCTGTCGGCTGGCTGCCTGATCGCTGGGAGCCCGGATCCCAACGAACAGACCCCTGGTCCCCGGCCCGCCGAAGGCGCCCCGGTAGCTTCGCCTGCAACTTCCTCGACTGACCCGGACCGGTTCACCCACCTTCCACGGTTGCTGTTGGATGATGCGGGGCATGTCATCACCTCTCCCGCACGGTGGGACCGTTCGGACTGGATGACGGCGGGTGCCAGTGTCGCGGCGGTCCTTGGCACGGGCCTGCTGCTGGATCATTCCGTGACGCAGTTCATGACGAAACACGCCAATGCCTCCTGGGACCGCATGGCCAAGGATGTGCAGAACCTGGGCGACACACCGAGCGTTCTCATCGCCGGAAGCACGTACTTCGCCGGGGTCGCGTTCAAGAACCCCGAAGTGCGGGCCACGGGCATCGATACCATGGTGACTATGGGGATTGCTCAGTTTCTGATCGCCATTCCGCTGAAGGTGGTGGTCGGCCGATCCAGGCCATCCAGAGATCAGGGCACCCACGATTTCCATCCGTTCAACGGGGGCGAATCCTTTCCTTCCGGGCACACCACCCAGGCTTTCGCCCTGGCCTCGGTGATCGCCGAGCACGCGGATCAGCCCTGGGTGTCTGGTGTCTCCTACGGGCTCGCGGGCCTGGTGGGCCTGGCCCGCGTGGAGCAGCGCCAGCACTTCATGTCCGACGTGGTGGCAGCTGGCCTCATCGGAACCTTCGTCGGGAAGGCTGTGGTCGCCTACAACCAGACCTTGCGGGCCGACTGGCACTCCAAAGTAGCCATATCCTTCGCGCCGACCTTCCAGCCGGGCGGTTACGGACTCAGCCTGGCCATGAAGTTCTGACGAACATCGACCAGAGAAAGGCGATGAAGGTTCCCACCGCGCTCAGGCTGAAGATGAGCACGGCCCCAGCCGCGCAGTCCTTCGAAACCTTGATGGCCGGATGGATTTCGGGGTGCAAGTGGTCGAGGGCATGTTCCAGGGCCGTGTTGATGAGCTCGGCGGCCAGTACCAGCCCGCAGTTCAGCAACAGCAGGGCCCACCAGATCGCGGGCGGGCGGAAGGCGATAAGCAAGACGACCACTGCCGCCGCCATCAGGCTCTGGAAACGGAAACTGGCCTCCTGTCTCCAAGCAGTACGGATCCCCTGGAGGCTATACGATAGGCGCTGGGGGAAAGGTTGGTTCTTCATGCTGTCCTTGCTGGGAACGATACATTGTGACACCGGAGCTTCCCGATGCCCGATCCAGTAAACGCTGCCCGCTATCGCGCCTTGATGTTGGCAGCCCTTGTGCGCCCAGGCGCGCCAGCGTTGGATCGCAGACCCAGGGTCCTCGTGGCGGACACCGCCCGCCAGCGGCTGGGGCTTCTGGAAGATGGGCGCCTGGTGTTCGAGGCAGTCATCTCCACCGCGAAGAACGGCCTGGGCTGCGAGGAAGGCTCGTACTGCACACCCACGGGCTGGCACCACATTCACGAGCGCATCGGGGCGGGAGTGGAACCGGGGACCGTCTTTCGCAGCCGGGTAGCCACTGGGGAGGTATGGCGGGGTGAAGCACGGGATGAAGACTTGATCCTCACCCGTGTACTGACCTTGGATGGACAGGAGGACGGTTGGAACCGTGGGCCGGGGCGGGATTCCCTGGAACGGTTCATCTACCTGCACGGCACCAACCAGGAGAACCTGCTGGGCCGGCCTGTCTCCCACGGCTGCGTGCGCCTCGCCAATGCCGACGTGGTGGATCTCTTCGACCGCCTGTCGGAAGGGGATCCCGTGCTCATCGCCGGGGATCTTCAGGATGATGGTCTTGGCCTCGGGCGGCTCCACTTTGCGGGCGTGGCGGGCAGCGGCATGAGCGCCCTGGCTCAGTTCGTGGCGATGAAGGGCGGCAGTGCCAGCGGCAGCGACCGCAGTTTCGACCGGGGGCTGCGATCCAGGGCCAAGTCTCAGCTGGAAGCGTTGGGCGTGACCATCCATCCCCAGGATGGAACGGGCCTGGGGGGTGACTGCTCGGCTCTGATCGTGTCAACTGCGGTGGAAGAAGACGTAGCGGATGTGGCTGCGGCCAGGCGCATGGGCGTGCCGGTGCTGCACCGTTCCGAGTTGCTGGCCCACCTGGTGGCGCGACACCGTACTGTGGCGGTGACGGGCACCAGCGGCAAATCCACCACAGTGGCCATGGTGTTCGAGATCCTCCGGGGGGTGGGTCGCGACCCTTCGGTCATCACGGGTGGCGAGTTGGTGGCCCTTCAGCGGGAGGGGCTGTGGGGCAATGCCTGGGTGGGCCGATCCGATCTGCTGGTCATCGAAGCCGACGAAAGCGACGGTTCCGTGGTGCGCTACCACCCTGCGGTGGGCGTGGTGTTGAATCTGCAGCGGGACCACAAGGAGATGGAGACCGTGGCGGAGATGTTCCGCATCTTCCGGGCCCAGGTTCGCGAAGCCATCGTGCTGGGGGAGGAAGAGAACCTGCATGAATTCGCCGAAGGTGGCATCGCCTTCGGTTTCGGGGATGGGTCGGACCTCCGAGTCGAGGAGCTTGTCATTGGGCCCGAAGGATCCTCCTTCACCCTTCATGGCTTGCTCTTCCGACTGCTGGTACCGGGACGTCACAACGTGGAGAATGCCATGGCTGCCATCGCGGCCTGCGTGGCTCTCGGAGTGCCCCTGTCGGCCATGCGGGAACCCCTGATGGCCTTCCAGGGCGTGGCGCGGCGCTTCCAGGTGCTGGGCACCCGCCGCGGTGTCACCGTGGTGGATGATTTCGGCCACAATCCGGCCAAGGTGGCGGCCTCGATCCGCGCCGCTCATCTGCGGGTGCAGGCCAAAGGAGGGCGGGTGCTGGCGGTCTTCCAGCCCCACGGATTCGGCCCCCTCAAGTTCCTCCGGACGGACTTCGTGGATACCTTCGCCAAGGAGTTGGCGCCCGGGGATCGCCTCTGGGGCCTCGAGGTGTTTTACGCGGGCGGCACCGCTTCCCGGGACATCACCAGCGCGGAAGTGATGGCGGACATTGCCGCCCGCGGTGTGGCCGCGGAGTCGGCCCCTTCCAGGAAATGGCTTGTGGAGCGATTGGCGGCGGAAGCGAAGGAGGGGGGATCTCATCCTCATCATGGGCGCCCGGGATCCGTCACTGGCGGATCTGGCGAAGACCATCCTGGACGCGCTTTCTTCCCGCAGAAAGGGTTGATTCTTCAGTCTCGCGGTACCCTAGTGCATGGAACCCACCACCCTCCGAGCTGTCATGGCCGCGCTCCGCAACCCTGAGACCGGCTGTCCATGGGACCTGAAGCAGGACCACCAGAGCCTGGCCCGCTACCTGCGCGAGGAGGCGGCCGAGGTGCTGGAGGCCCTGGCGGCCCACCGGCCGGAGGATGCGGCCACGGAAGCTCACCTCTGCGAGGAACTGGGCGACCTCTGGCTGCAGATCGTCTTCCACGCCCAGCTGGCCGCCGATCGGGGCGCCTGGGATATCCACGCGGTGGAACAAACCGTGGTGGAAAAGCTGGTGCGGCGGCATCCGCACGTGTTCGCCGAAGTCAGTGTGGACGGTGCCGCCGACGTGCTCGTCAACTGGGCCTCCATCAAGCTTGAGGAGAAGGGCCTGACGCCGGAGACGGAACTTCGACTGCTGGAGGGCATTCCCGCCACGCTGTCGCCCATGGATGAGGCCCTGGAGATCGGTCGCCGCTGTGCCAAGGTGGGTTTCGAGTGGCCGGATCTGGAAGGCGTCCTCGACAAGGTGAAGGAGGAAGTGGCCGAGCTTCAGGCTGAATCCGATCCCGTGCGAGTGGAGGAGGAATTCGGCGATGTGCTCTTCAGCCTCATGCAGTGGGCGCGGAAGAAGGGCGTGGATCCTGATGCCGCGTTGCGACGCCAGATGCTCCGGTTCAAGGGCCGCTTCAGGGCGGTGGAGGACGATGCCCGTGCCCACGGCGGCTGGGCGCGTCGCACCCTGGATGAGATGGAAGCCGCCTGGGAGGCTGCGAAGAAGAGGGGAAGGATCTGATGGACTTGCTGCTGCTCTCCAGGTCCGGGAATCCCCCGCCACCCTGGATCCTCTTGTTCGTCCCCGTGGTGTTCCTGGGCGCCACCTGGCTGACCAACCATTTGCAGGGGATCGATGCCATGTACCAGGACTGGCCCGCGGACCCGAACGATCCCATCGAGCGGAGTCTGGGCTGGCAGCAGATCGAATTCGGCACCTTCCGCGGCCACTGCCCCATGTCCATCAAGTTCGGGAAGCGCTGCCTGCACCTCAAACAGCCCTTCCCCTTCCAGCCGCTGTATTGGAAGGGGCCCGCCTCGATCCCCTGGAGCGAAGTCATCCTGGAGAAGGAACCCAAAGACATCTGGTGGGCCTTCCTCAGTGCCGCTGAATTCCGGCTGGGGGTGGGGGGTCGGATGATCCGCCTGAGGGGGAAGGCGGCGAGAACGCTCATGGCCCGTGTGCTGGAGACCCGAAGGCCGCAGGTGCATGGCATCGAGCCGCCCGTTGTGAGGCCGCCCATCGTGGGGCCGGGCGCCATCCGGCCCAAATAGTTACACCGCGTCGGCGATGGCCTTGCCCATGTCGGCGGTGCTGGCGGTGCCACCCATGTCCGGCGTGCGCAGGCCGCTGGCCAGCACTTTCTCGATGGCGGCCATGACGGAGGCGCCCGCCTCGGGACAGTCCAGGTGGTCCAGCATCATGGCCCCGGCCCAGATCTGACCAATGGGGTTGGCGATGCCTTTGCCGTAGATATCCGGCGCCGAGCCGTGGACGGGCTCGAACATGGAGGGGAATTCCCGCTCGGGGTTCAGGTTCGCGCTGGGTGCGATGGCGATGGTGCCGGTGCAGGCGGGGCCGAGATCCGAAAGGATGTCACCGAACAGATTCGAGCCCACGACCACATCGAACCAGTGGGGATTGCGCACGAACTGGGCGCAGAGGATGTCGACATGGAACTGGTCCACCTTCACCACGGGATAGGCGGCGGCCATGGCCTTTACCCGCTCGTCCCAGTACGGCATGGTGATGGCGATGCCGTTGGACTTGGTGGCCGAGGTGAGGTGCTGCTTGGGCCGCGACTGGGCGATGTCGAAGGCGACCTTCAGGATGCGGTCCACGCCCTGCCGCGTGAACACGCTCTGCTGCACGGCCATCTCTTGGTCCGTGCCCTCATAGAGGCGCCCGCCGATGCTGGAGTATTCGCCCTCATTGTTCTCACGCACTACGATGAAGTCGATGTCGCCCGGTGCCCGCCCCGCGAGCGGACAGGGCACACCGGGCATGAGCTTCACGGGGCGCAGGTTGGCGTACTGGCGGAAGCCTCGGCGGATGGGGATGAGTAGGCCCCAGAGCGAGACGTGGTCGGGCACGCCCGGGAAGCCCACGGCCCCCAGGAAAATGGCATCATGGTGGCGGATCCGATCGAGACCGTCCTCGGGCATCATGCGGCCGTGCTCGAGAAAGAACTCGCAGCTCCAGGGGAACCCATCCCATCGGAAATGCAGGCCATGCTTGGCTGCAGCGGCCTCCAACACACGGATGCCCTCGGGCACCACCTCCTTGCCAATGCCGTCGCCGGGGATCACGGCGATCTTGAAGTCACGCATGGATTCCTCCGTACGGAAGCATAATGGATCCATCCGGATATACACCACATGAGCCCCCTGCCATTCCATCTTGTGACCTTGTCCCACGCCGAGTGGGAGGAGGCCCTGGCCTGCGCGAAGCGGCTGGGGGAGGACGCTCTCCCCGAACTGCGGCTCGATCTGTTTCCAAAATCGGATCCGGAGGCCCTGGTGGATGCCCTGAAGCGCCGTTGTCTGGTGACGTGTCGCCGGGTGTCCGAGGGCGGGCGCTGGCCCGATGAGGACGAGGTCAGTCGCATAGCCCATCTGACGAAAGCCCTCAAGGGCAGGCCCGCCTGGATGGATCTGGAATGGGACCTGCCCATCCCCTCGGAGATCCAGGCAGCCCGGACCCACGTGCGGCTGCTGCGGTCGATCCATGTGGCGACCGGCGTCTTCGACCTGGAAGCGCGCCTCCGCGACCTGCCTCCGGGCGAAGCCTTCAAGTGGGTGGGCTGGGCTGGGCGCCTGAGTGACAACGGCCGCCTCCAGAAGCCTTTGGCCTGGGCCCGGGATCACGGCATTCGGCTCTCAGCTTTTCTGATGGGCCCCAAGGGCCTCCCCAGCCGGGTCATGCAGGCGGCCTGGGGCGGAGCCTTCACCTACGCGGCGCCCGATGACGGACCCCCCGCCGCGCCTGGTCAGCTGCCGCTTTCGACCCTGCGCGCCTGGCGAGCAGCCAAGCTCCACCCGGGGTACGGCCTCTGCGGTGTCATCGGCGACCCGGTCCTGCACTCACGGGGACCGGCTTTCCACAATCCGCGCCTTCAGAATGCCTACAAGGATCTGGTCTACCTGCCCCTTCTTTGTGGTGACGCGGTGGAAGCAGCGGAAGCCTTGGATGCCCTTGGCATTCTGGGCCTGAGCATCACGGCGCCCCTGAAGCTCTCGCTTCCGGAAGCGCTCGGCTTGCAGGGCCCCCTGAACACCCTCTGGCGACGAAAAAACAATGAACCCTGGCAGGGGGCGAACACGGATGCAGAGGCCTTCAGAGAAGTTCTGTCGAAGCTGGATCCGGGTCCCATCTTGTTGCTGGGGGAGGGGGGCGTGGCCCGTAGCAGCCGCATTGTGCTTGAAGCGGTGGGACGACCCTTCCAACAGGCTTCCCGGCGATCATTGCCCTCCGTGGAGGATGTGGCGGCCATGGCCCCGGTGGGCATTGTTCAGGCCACCAGCCTTGGCATGTCGGCCGGTGATCCAGTGCCTTTCCCCGAGTTGCTGGAGGCCGCCAGGCCCAGTGCCCGCTGGACCATGGAGTGGATTTACAAGGAGGACACGGCCTTCGCCCTCTGGGCCTGGGCAGCGGGGCTCCGCCTGGTGAAGGGTGCGACCCTCTTCGAGGCCCAGGCTGAAGGACAGAGCCGGCGGTTCATCGAAGGATGTGGCGGCGTGTAGGGCTATAGGCTATAGCCCACGGCCTGCTACCTTTCAAGTCATGGACCTCCTGCTGGTCGAGGACAAGGACAGCTTCCGCCGCCTGCTGAGCCAGGCGCTGGAAGGTACGGTCTGGAAGGTGCGAGCCGTGGCAGATCCGCAGGAGGCCCTGCGGGCCCTGGAGGCACAACCTTTTCACGTGCTGGTCACGGATCTGCGGTTGCCCGGCATGAGCGGGCTGGAGCTGATCCGCCGGGCTCGTTGGCTGCATCCGAGGTTGCGCGTGGTGCTGATGTCGGCCTTCGGCGAACCCAAGGACATCGTGGAGGCCATGCGCCTGGGCGCGGACGATTTCCTCCCCAAGCCCTTCGACCTGGATGCCTTTCTGGCCCTGCTCGATCGGCTTCGGGCGCTGGTGGGCGCACCCCCTCCGGACCCCGGCGAGCCCTGGATTGCCCACAGCCCAGCCATGCAAACCCTGGAAGCGGACCTCCGCCGGGCGGCCTCGTCCTTGCTTCCGGTGGTGTTCCGGGGCGAACGGGGATCCGGGCGCGAGCGTTGTGCCCGGCGGCTGCACGTCCTGCGGCACCCAGCGGCGCCCTATCTGGCTCTGCCCGCGGCCACTTTGGGCCCGGAGGGTCCTGACCCGGGGATGCTGCAGTTGCTGGAGGGTGGAAGCCTCTTCCTGGCCGGGTTGGAGCATCTGTCGGTGGCGGCTTCCGGCCCCCTGGCCCAGGCCATGGACAGCGAACCAGGACGCCATCTCGCCTGGATGGGCGGCGTGGATCCCCAGGGAGTCCTGGCGCCGGAACTCACCCAGCGCCTGGGTTCCCTGGAATTGCGGGTGCCCTCGCTGAGAGAGCGGCGGGAGGATCTCCTGGCCCTCGCCCGCCAGTTGCTGGAGCAGGGCGCGAAGCGGGAGGGACGTCCGGCCTCCTGGCTGGAGCGCAGTGCGGAGCGGCAGTTGCTGAATCACGACTGGCCGGGTAACGTTCGCGAGCTGGAAGTGCTGGTGGTCCGGACCCTCCTGATCTCGGACGGGCTTGCCATCCGGACCTTTCCTGATCTGGGTCTGGGTCTGGACGCGCCTTTGTTCCTGCCCTGGCCCAAGGCCGGCGGCCTGGAGGGGATGTTGAAGGCCGTGATCCGGTCGGCCGAAGCCCAGCTGCTGCAGCGGGCCATGACGGACGCCGCCGGGGATCTGCCCCGGGCCGCGGAGAGCCTGGAATTGACAGTACGCACCCTGGCTCAGCGCTTGCGGGACCATGGCATTCCTCTTGAAGATAGAGAAGGTTCTCTCCCGCGGAAGACACCATGACTCAGGCCCCACCTGCCCTAGCGCCCCCGGTCCTCGGTCCAGAGAGGATCCGTCCGGCAGCGCGGGCCGGGCTGGCGGCGCTCCAAGCCGTGGTGGTGGGCAAGGAAGCCCAGGTCCGGCGGGCCTTTGCGGCCATGCTGGCGGGCGGTCACGTGCTGCTGGAGGACCTGCCGGGTGTGGGGAAGACCACCCTGGCCAAGGGACTGTCGCGCATCCTCGGTGGCACCTTCCAGCGCGTGCAGGGCACCAATGATCTGTTGCCCTCCGATCTGCTCGGGGTCCACCTCTGGGACGCGAAGGAACAGGATTTTCGCTTCCAGCCCGGCCCCGTGTTCTGCCATGTGCTGCTGCTGGACGAGCTGAACCGCATCGGTCCCAAAACCCAGAGCGCCATGCTCGAAGCGATGGTGGAGGGACAGGTCACCCTGGACCGCAGCACTCACAGGTTGCCCGAGCCCTTCTTCGTCATCGCCACGCAGAATCCGCTGGATCACGCCGGTACTTTTCCCTTGCCCGAGAGCCAGCTGGACCGCTTTTCCTGCACCATCCACTTGGGCTATCCGGACCGCGCCGCGGAACGCCGCATCCTCATTGGGGAAGCGGGTTCCGAGCGGCTGGACACCCTCTTCCCCGTGCTGGATCTGGAGGGGTGGCGCGAGGCCCGCCAGGCGGTACGCAGTGTGAAAGTCGCCGATGCCGTGCTGGATTACGTTGAACGGATGGTGGAGCGCATCCGTGCCGAGGGAGGGTTCTGTTCCACCCGCGCCGCCAAGCATTGGCTGGGTCTAGCCCAAGCCGAGGCCTGGCTTGAAGGGCGGGACTTCATCACGCCGGACGATCTGCAGCGCACCCTCACAGATACAATGGCCCACCGCGGCAGCCTGGATGACCGCCGCCTCAACCGCGGCGAGAGACGTGAACACTTAGCCCGGCTGCTGAAGGAACTGCCGGTGGGATGGGCCGGATGAGGCTGGAGCAGGGAGGCTCTATCGCTGCGAGCTTGCGAGCAGGAATGCGCTCCCTTCGGAGCGCATGTCCGATGGAGTGGAGGGCCACCGTGCGCGAAGCGCATGACCCGCAAGGGGCCGGCCCAGGGAGGCTCTGCCTCCGCGAGTCTGCGAGCGGGAAGGCGCTCAGGGAGCGCCTGTCAGGCGGAGGGGCCGGATGACCGAGGCACTATCCGTCGGCCAGCTGATCCAGAAGGCCCGGGAAGCCAGGGGCCTCACCCAGGAAGAGCTGGCCAGGGAACTCAAGCTTCCCCTGCGCCACCTAGAGGCCATCGAGGGGGACCATTGGGAGGCCCTTCCGCCGGGACGCCCGCGACCCTTGGCCCGTCAGTTGGCCGAACGGCTGGACGTGGACCTCGAATACCACACCGGGGCCTTCCAGATCGTGCCCGGTGTGCAGGAACTGGATCCCCCCGATCCCCGTCAGGAGCGGCTGGAACGGGTGGTGATGGCCCTGCTGACGGTGGCCTCTGTGCTGGTGGTCCTGTGGCTAGTGGTCCCCGGTCCCAGCCTGGGCCGCAAGGCGGCCCCAAGCTATTTGACGGCCCTAGTCAGACCCTCGCTGCCTCCACCACCAATGCCTTCCGCCTCGCCCTATCCGGTGCTCGTTGAACTCCTGCCCGAAGCCCCCCTGAACGAGCAGGGCATCTTGGTGAGCCTCCGTGGCATGGACACCTGCAATGTGCGCATCGAACCCCAGTCGGGCGGCGGCGGGCCTCCTCTGGCGCGCACCCTCCGGGTCTCGGAGCCCTGGCGGCTCCGAGTCCAGGGACCTTTCACGCTCTTTCTTGACAATGCCGGGGTGGTCAACGTGGAGGTGGCCGGCCGACGCATCCCCCATGGGCAGAGTGTCGGAGAGCCCTGGACCGGTCGATTCGATGGAGAGGGACACTGGCTGAGACCCGCGCCCCCGGAGCTTCCCGAAGTGGCCCCGGTGCCTGATGATGATGAGGACGGATCCCGGCCATGAGCATGCATCCCATCGTTGAGCGGTTCCTCCAGGGTGGGCTGCCGGAACCCATGGCCATGGCCTTGGTCGGGGGCAGCCTCCCGGTGCCGACCCGGGATTTGCTTTTCGCCTTGGCCCATGTGGGCCTGAAGGACACGCATTACACCAAGCGGGCCCTCGATTTCTTCGCGACCATGCCGGAATCGCTCCTGTCGGGGGTTTTGACCGAAGCGATTGATCCGCCGACACCCCTTCAGCTGGTGCTCTGCCACCGCAAGGAACCTGCTCTGCTCGAGTCGGTTCTCCTGAATCCGTCCCTCACGTCGGAGATAGTGGAAGCCTCAGTGCCCAGCCTGCCAGGGTCCGTTCTGGAGATCGTGCTGAACAACCAGGTGCTCTGGCTCCAACGTCCGCGGATTCTCGATCTCCTCGAAGAGCATCCCGAAGGCGAGTACGTCATCAAGCGGCGCGTCAACGAGTTTCGCTTCGACGTTCTGCGCCTGATCCCGGAAGATGTGAAAAAGGCACGCCTGGAGATCATCGATGAGGTGGAGGCCGGCCACCTGGATCGGGCCTGGTCCGAGCTGCCACTGCCCAAAGAGAAATCGAAGGAGGAGGCCGAGGCCGAGGTCGAGACGGAGGAGATGGCCGCCGAGCGTCGTCTGCTGGCCCAGCGGCCCGCTGTGGACCATGAGGGCAACGAGATCACCCTCACCCTGACCCAGCGTGTGATGAAGCTCAGCACCAATCAGAAGATCACCCTCGCCATCAAGGGTGGCAAGGAGGAGCGCGCCCTCCTCATCCGCGAAGCGAACCGCCTCATCCAGGTAAACGTCATCCGGAACAGCCGCATCACTGAAGGAGAGGTGGCCTACATCGCCCAGATGCGCACCGTGAACGAAGAGGTGCTGCGGATCATTTCCAACAGTCGGGAGTGGATGAAGAAATACCCCATCACCAAGGCTCTGGTCATGAATCCCCGCACGCCCCTGCCCGTGGCCATGACCCACTTCAAGCGGCTCTACGACAGCGACATGAAGCTCATCGTCAAGGATCGCAACGTGGCGGAGTTGCTGCGCCGGGAAGCCAAGCGGATGGTGGAGATGAAGGCCCACGGGAAGGGGTAGCCATCGGCTTAAGGGCTGCGTTAAGCTGGAGGTCCTGCGGGCGTAGTTCAGTGGTAGAACGTCAGCTTCCCAAGCTGAATGTCGCCAGTTCAATCCTGGTCGCCCGCTCCACTCGCAAAGCCCCGTCACCATTAGGTTTCGGGGCTTTCTTGTTTTCGTAAGTGTTGAACGCCGATTGCACTTCATTGCGTTTCATTGCGTTTCTAAGTCCTTTATTTCGATTGAACATGCGGGAACCAGTCAGCCCAGAGTCAGCACAGGTCAGTTTGTAAGTGTTGAACGCGTTGCCAGGATCTCAGCCTATCTCCTTCCTTCCGGACCCAAACCTTGCACGATTCTCACTCCTTGCTCATCCGACTCCAGAACCACGATGGAGCGTTCGGGACGGGCAGAAAAATTGTCGAGGGCAACGATGGTTGTGGGGCCCGCCTGATGCACGACAGCGTGATGCATGTGACCGCAGAAAACGAAACGCGGTTTGAGGGTGGAGACCAACCCTCCAAGGGCATCGCATCCGACCTTGGCCCATCGCCTCGGCCAGTCAGGCTTACGGGCAGATTCCATCTGGGCTGGCCACTCATGCATCAACAGGATGTCCGTTGGCCCGGCCGAGGCGAGGGCCTCGATTTCCCTTCGTCGGAAATAGGAGGCCTGCTTGCTTCCACCCTGGGGGAATGGCCACGCCGCCCTGGGTGAGTCGAAGTGTTTTGGGCTGAAGATCCCGCTCAACCCAGCAATGCGGAGATTGCCGACCGTTCGGGAGAACCGCCTCCCCAGGTAGTCCAAATTCTCAAGCACAGCGCCCCCCTCAGGCATCGACTCCAGGTGGTTGAAGGGCTCATGGTTGCCTCCGACGAACCAGGTTGGGATCGGCCATGGACCGACCACCTGGGCGAAGTTCCCAAGGGCTCGGTGCCTTTCAGGAACTGGCATGTAAGAAAGATCCAGTGCATTCCGGACTGGTTGCGCATCCCCTACCTGAAGCACCAGGTCTAGGGGAGAAGATTCGTGCAGAGTGAGTATGGCCTGCCTCAATTCGAGCCAGTGACCATGGATGTCGCCGACCACCGCGAACCGCATTCCTGCCCTCCTAATTGTCCCAGCCATGCTGAAATTCCTGAGTCCCGCCGTTGTTTCAGATGAGGGAGCGTTGGTGCCTTGTACAGGCATCCAAACAACTCGTTACCAGCGAGATTGTGAAGCGGACATAGTGGGGGGTTGCTTGGAAATCCTCTTCCTCCACGGCCCTTGCGAGAATTTCCAAAATTCGGGGGTGTTCCAACACCCGGAGAGCCTTGGCAATCCCTCCATTGAGATCCGTAAGGACACTCCAACGGAGTTCTTCCCTGAGGCGGAGAAGACTGTAGAAGCACACCTCCTCCGGCGACAGGAAATGGCCTCGGTCAGGCGGGGCCAGCTTTTCCAGCGATTCCACAAGTTCCCAAAAACAATCCTCGGATCGCAGCCATTTGGCTAGCTCTACAGGCCCTTTTTTCCTGGCTTGCTGAGTTTGTTCTGAATTCATGGGTGTCTAAGGGCGCGATCTGGCTATTGGAGGACATCACCGAACGCAAGGTGGCCGAAGAGGCTCTCGCGGCCACCACCACTCTACTCGAGCGCACCAGTGCCATCGCCAAGGTAGGTGGCTGGGAGTTCGATTTGCGCACGAAGGCGCGCTTCTGGTCCCGGGAGACCTGCCGCATTCTGGAGATCGATCCTCCGGTGACGCCTCCGCTTGAGCAGACGCTTGACTACCGGTTTTATGCCCCTACGGTTCGCCAGATGGTCCAAGCTGCGGCGCAAGCTGCGGTCGAGCACGGCACCCCATTCGATCTGGAAGTGCCCATGATCACGACGAAGGGGCGTCCCATCTGGGTGCGGGACCAGTGTTCTGTGGTGATGGAGGACGGCAAGGCAGTCAAGCTGACGGGTGTCTTCCAGGACATCACCGAGCGGAAGCATGCTGAGGAGGCGCTCCGGGTTTCGGAAGAGCGGTTGCGCATGGGTCTGGACTCGGCGAACATCGCTGTCTTCAGTCAGGATATGGATTTGCGCTATGTCTGGATGCACCAGGCCCAGCTTGGCTTCACTTCTGAATCGGTCGTGGGCCACAGCGATGACGAGCTGCTTCCGCCAGTAGCGGCCAAGCAAGTGGTGGAACTCAAACGTCGTGTCCTGGAATCGGGGCTGAAAGAGCGCGCCGAGGTTTCCATCCGTTCCGATGGTCAGATCTTCGTTTATGACATGGTCGTAGGGCCCCTCCGCGATGGGAACGGCACGATTATTGGCATCACCGGGGCCTCGCTGGACATCACCGACCGCAAAAGATTGGAGACCCAGCTTCGTCAATCCCAGAAGATGGAAAGTCTGGGGCTTCTGGCTGGGGGCGTGGCCCACGACATGAACAATGTGCTGGGCGCCATTCTCGGCTTGGCCTCGGTCCATCTGGAGACACAGCCCACGGAAAGCCCTGCCCATCAGGCCTTCAGTACCATCGTGAAGGCCTGTACTCGAGGTGGGGACCTTATTGGTAGCCTCCTGAGCTTCGCACGTCAGGGATTGGCCGAAGAGAAGGACCTGGACATGAATAACCTGGTCCGTGATGAAGTCCGCCTTTTGGAACGCACCACACTGGCCAAGGTCCGTCTGGAAATGGACTTGGCCACGGACCTTCGACCCATCCGAGGCGATGCGAGCGCCCTGACCCATGTGTTGATGAACCTATGCCTCAACGCCGTCCATGCCATGCCGGACAACGGCACCTTGATCCTTCGGACGCGCAACGTGGACACCCACTGGATTGAAGTCCAAGTGGAGGACAATGGGGCCGGCATGACCAAGGAGATCCTGGAGAAGGCCCTGGACCCCTTCTTCACGACCAAGGGCCACGGCAAGGGCACAGGGTTGGGTCTGTCCATCGTCCATAGCACGGTCATGGCGCACCACGGGCAAATGGAGATCCAGAGTGAACCCGGTCAGGGAACCCGAGTCATGTTGCGATTCCCCGTTTGCAAGGCCAAGACCCTGGAATCAGAAATCCCCCCATCTCCGTTGAAGGGCCCCGCCAGGGTCAGCCTGAAGGTGCTCTTGGTGGATGACGATGAATTGATCCAGACCTCTGTTCGGACGATCCTGGAAGTTCTTGGACACACGGTATCCACGGCGCTGCGTGGTGAGGAGGCGTTGGCCCTGCTTGAAACCGGGTACGAGCCCGATGTGGTGATCCTGGACTTGAATATGCCGGGGCTAGGAGGTGCCGGGACCCTGCCACGTCTTCGCGCCTTGAGGCCATCAGTGCCTATTCTGATTGCCACCGGACGAGCCGATCAGACTGCGGTGAGCCTTGTGGAGGCTTATCCGCACGTCACCCTGATGTCCAAACCCTTCGGCATGAAGGAGCTTCGGTCGCACCTCCAACCACTGGGGCGGGAAGGAGGCGTGGAATAGGCATGCCTGGCCTCCCCTTCATGTGCCCGGAAACGCTGTCGGTCAGATTTGTGGATGTTTGCCCGGGGATCGGGCACCGCCGTTGAATCAACCCAGGTAGGCGGCGATCACCCGCTCGTTGCGACTCAGCTCGGCGGGGGTACCTTCTACGGCGATACGGCCCCGCTCCATGACGTAAGCATAGTCGGCGACTTCCAGGGCGCTCTTGGCGAACTGCTCCACCAGCAGCAAGGTGATGCCTTCCTCCTTCAGGCGGCGGATGATGCGGAAGACCTCCTGCACAATGACCGGTGCGAGGCCCATGGAGGGTTCATCCAGCAGCATCACCTTGGGACGGGCCATGAGGGCACGACCGATGGCCAACATCTGCTGCTCGCCGCCGGACAGGGTCCCGGAGGCCTGCTTGGCCCGGTCCCGCAGCCGAGGGAACAGGTCATAGACCCGATCGAGGTCCGCCTTGGCTTTCGCATGGAAGCCAAAGAACCGGGGCAGCCGTCCGTAGGCACCCAGCAGGAGGTTGTCCTCCACGGACAGCGGTCCGAAGACTTTGCGGCCTTCGGGAGCATGGGCGAGGCCCAGACGGGCGATGCGGGAGGCATCAAGGCCCTGGACCTCCTGGCCATCCAGCACCACCCGGCCGCGGCTGGGTTTGAGGCCGCCGGAGATGGCGCGCATGGTTGTGGTCTTCCCGGCGCCATTGGCCCCGATGAGCGCCACGAGCGTGCCCTGTTTCACCGTCAACGTCGCGCCCGTCAGCACCTCGCTGGCACCATAGCCCGCGTAGAGATCCTCCACTTGCAGCATGGACGCCTCCTTCACGCGGGGAGTGGCTCGGCGCCACTGGGGGGTTCAGGTTGGGCCGGCTGACCCAGGTAGGCTTCCACCACCTTCGGATGGCGCTTGACCTCATCGGGCGTGCCTTCGGCGATGACCTTGCCGCCGTCCAGCACGGTCACCACATCGCACAGCTCGCTGACCACGTCCATGTGGTGCTCAATGAGGATGATGGTGATGCCGCGCTTGTGGACCCGTTTGATGATCTCGATGAGCTGCACTGCATCCGGGTGGGCGAGGCCCGCCGCGGGCTCGTCCAGGATGAGCAGGTCCGGCTTGCGGGCCAGGGCGCGGGCGACCTCAAGGAAACGCTGGGCGCCGTAGGTGAGGTCCTTAGCCTTGGTGAGGGCCTGGTCCTTCAGGCCGATCCGGTCAAGCAGACAAAGGGCGTCGGCCTGCGCCTGGCGTTCCTCCCGGCGGGCCAGGCCCAGCAGTACCAAGGGCAGGGGGCTGCGGTAGACACCCTTGAGCGCCACCATGACGTTCTCGAGGGCCGTGAGCTCGCCGAAGAGCTGGAGGTTCTGGAAAGTCCGCGCTACGCCGGACTTCGACACACGGTAGAGGCTGCCCGAGGGAAGCGACTTCCCGCGCAGTTGAATGTGCCCGGAACTTGGCGTGTAGAGCCCCGAAATGACGTTCACCACAGTGCTCTTTCCAGATCCATTGGGCCCGATGAGGCCGTGGATGGCCCCGGAGCGGATGGTCATGGAGATCCCGTCCACTGCCTTCACGCCGCCGAAGTGGCGCTTCAGGTCGTCCAGCACGAGCAGGAATGAGCTTTCAGCGGGGCGCGGCGGCAGGACGGCCTCAATGTCCGAGGGCTCTGGCAGGGGCGCGTGGGGCACCCGGAAGAGCTTGGCCAGGAAGATGGAGAG
>CAIYNT010000132.1 GCA_903927605.1 uncultured Holophagaceae bacterium | reverse complement strand
TGCCTGTCCACCGTCAACTACAATTCATCACCGGCGACAATTACCATTCCCCATCGATTGATTGGTGCAGAAGGGGGTGTCCGAGGCGCAGGCCGTAGGCCGAAGCGGAGGGCACCCCCTTCTGCACCGTGGCATTTTATGAGTGCAACCAGAGGTTGGCATCGAGGACTAAGGCTCTTGCTGTCCAACTTCACCGCAATGGTGAACAACCCACCCTCAGCCTCCCCCAAGAGGTTCCAGGTGCTGCTGAAGTTCTCTCATGCTGAAGGGCTTGGACAGCAGGGTGACACCTGCATGAGCCGAGGCAAGCTCCAGGGCCGTCTGGTCGACCCGACCCGTGCTCAGGAGAACCGGCACATTGGGACGCAGCGCACGCAGGCGCGGCAGCGTGCCAACGCCACCCAACCCCGGCATGTTCATGTCCAGGATGACCAAATCAGGCTCGAACCCCGCTTCCAGCCTAGCAAGAGCTTCCTCACCGCTGCTGGCGGTGGTAACGGTGTGGCCGAGGACTTCGAGGATGGTCTGCATGGAACTCTGGATCAGTTCATCGTCATCCACGAGCAGCACCTTCATCGCCAGGAGAGGGTTCGCCACCTGATCGACTGCTGGATTGGCAGTGTTTGGATGGCTGATCTCCCAGGCCGGGAAGCGCATCCGGACACGCGTGCCTTGGCTAGGCTCGCTCAGAATTTCCATCTGACCCCGGTGGGCCTTCACTGTTTGATAGACGATGGACAGGCCCAATCCCGTCCCCTTGCCGATTCCCTTGGTGGTGAAGAAGGGGTCCATGGCCTTCTCAAGAACTTCTTTGGGCATCCCGGTCCCGGTGTCCTCCACCATGACTTCGATCCAGTCATTGTCGACATTCCTGGTGCGGAACGTGAGTGTGCCGTTATCAGGCATGGCATCCACGGCGTTGACGCAGAGGTTCATCAGCGCATGGGTCAGGGCATTCACATCTCCGCTGATGGGCCGAAGGTTTGGACCGAGGTCCAGTACCAGGCGGACCTTGGACAATGTCGTGTTCTCCAAAAGGTGAACTTCCTCCTGGAGCACGGTGTTCATATCCAGTTGGAGTGTTTCGGCTGGGCTCTTCCGGGCAAAAGTCAGCAGACTTCTAACCATCTTACCGCCACGCTCGGCGGCCTTGATGATCACTTCAAAGGCCCTTCTCGCAGGGCTCCCTGCGGGTTGGACTTCAATGTTGGCCGAGGCCAATCCGAGAATGGCACCCAGCACGTTGTTCATGTCGTGAGCAATGCCTCCGGCCAGGCTGCCGAGGTTTTCCATCTTCTGGACATGATGAAGCTGGGCTTGGAGTTGGGTGTTCTGGTCCTCCACCAACTTTCGCTCGGTTATATCCTGAATCGTGCCAAGCATCCTGATTGGATTTGAATGCTCGTCATATTCGATCTCTCCCGTCCCTTGAACCCAGCGTTCCTGCCCATCGTTGATACGAATGATTTTGTACTGAAGGTCGAAACGCTTTCGTTCGTCTAAAACCTGCTTGTGGTAGGCGAGCAGTTCTTCTTTCGAATCAGGATGAATGAACCCGGCCCAGCCTTCCAAGGTGTGAGGGTACGATTTGTCGATCCCAAATATTTTGTATATTTCGGGAGATGCCTTCCAGGTATTGGTGACAAATTCTGTTGCATTCAGTTCGGTAATGTATGAACCGATGTGGGCGACAGCCTGCGAATCCTGCAACATTCGCTCACTTGCCCGCAGCGTCTCCTCGGCTTGGTGGTGCTCCAGTTCGGCAGCGGCCCGAACAGCTACGAGGTCCAGAGTCGTTTTCACTGCGTCGGGATCGCCCACGGGGCGGCGTCCAATTAGCGCGATCAAACCGATGGGTCGCCCATTCGATCCCCATAAGGTGGCCCCCAGGTAACTCTCCGCAGTCATGACCTGGAGCACCTGATCCTTGGGAAATAAATGGCGCACCCCACTGGGGAAACAGCAGAGTGCCTTCCCCACCACATCACCGCAAGGCGTGTCCTTGAGTGTGTAGGATACGTTGTCTTCAAAATGGCCGTCGAACCAGATGGCGAGGGTCTCGGCTGCGAGGCAATCACCCGCCAAACGATCAATGCAGACATAGTCCATGCCCAGGTCTTCCGCCAGGAAGCGTGCCAGTGCCTGAAAGAAACCCTCATCGCTGGTAAGCCAGTCAGCCCTGGCAAGGAATGCCTGTGCCCGCTCCACCCTGATTCGGTCGGTGACATCAGAAAGCATGATGCGAACCACATCCGTGCCGTCGGTGTCCTGGACGACCGTAGCTGCCAGATGCCCCCAAAAGGCGGTGCCATCTCCTTTCAGCATCCGCATGTCCCAGGCCTGCGGTTCTTCGGTGTCGAGGAGCCGCTTTCGGTGCATGTAATAGAGGTCCTTGTCGTCGGAATGAATGAAGCGCGAGACAGGCTGCTTGACCATTGCTCCGCGAGGAACCCCCAAAAGGGTCGTGGCGGTCAGATTGGCTTCCAGGATGAGCCCGTGCTCGTTGAGCGTGCAATACCCGACTGGCGCGAGATCGTAGAGATCGAAATACCGCGCCTGCATGGCGTCCAGCGCCACCTGGGCCCGGCGCAGCTCCTCGTTCTGAAGCTCCAACTCAATCTGATGCACTTGAAGTTCATGGAAGGTCTGAGCGACATCAGGCTCCCCGGACTGCGCCTTCGGCAACGCAGCGGCCTTGACTCGTACGACTTCCTCAGCCTGTTTGCGGAGGCCGTTGGCATCGCTGGAGGTGTCGCCAATAGGGGCCATGGTGATCTTCTTTCGGTCAATTTGCCTTGGTGGTTGATTTCCGTTCGGTCGTGGCGATGGCGTACATTTCTCCACCTTCCTTCACCAATGCGGTGGAGATGATCGAGACATCCACGCTGGAGCCACCCTTGGCGAGCCTTTGGGTCAGGTACGGTTTCAGGATTTCGGCCCGACTAAGCTGGGCCAGGGTGGCCAAGGCACCCTCATGCAGCCCTTCGGGAATCCGGTCGCGGACATTCATCGCAAGGGCCTCGGCTTCACTCCAACCATAGAGCCTCACGGCGCCAGGGTTCCAGGCAAGGGTTCGGCCATCCAGATCCTGGACCGTTATGGCATCGTGGGCGTCACGGACGACCACTGCCAAGCGAAGCAGATCATTGGCCTCCTTCAGAGCCCCCCGCATATGTACAGCCTCTGTCGTATCAACAAAGGTGATCACGGCACCTTCGATCATGTTGTCGAGTGTTCGATAGGGCTGGATGCGCATCGTGAACCACTTGCCATCGGTGGTCTGCACCTCCACTTCCTTGGGGATGAGCGTGTCCAGCACCGACTGGGCATCGGCCACCAGACGGTCGTAGCCCACCAGATTGGAGACCAGATGGCCGACGGGTCGCCCCACATCGCTAGCAATCAGGTTGATGATCGTGCTGGCCGTGGGGGTGAAACGCAGAATGCGCAGGTGCATATCCACAAAGACAGTGCCAATGCCTGTGCCCGCCAGCAGGTTGTTCATGTCGTTGTTGGCCCGCGACAAGTCCACCACCTTGGTTTGCAGTTCCCCGTTGACCGTGGCCAGTTCCTCGTTCACCGACTGCAATTCCTCCTTGGAGGTTTCCAGTTCCTCATTGGTGGATTGCAGTTCCTCGTTCACCGACTGCATCTCCTCGTTGGAGGATTTGAGTTCTTCGTTGGAGGTCTCCAGTTCCTCGTTGGCGGTCTGGAGATACTCCTCCTTGGCCCGCAGTTCCTGAGTGAGCGCCGTGATGCGGGTATCAAGGTCCAAGGATGGATCGGTGGTTTGAAGTGAAACAGCCGGGTTCACGGCATCCGTGGAGGGGGCTTCCTCAAGGACGATCAGGTACAGGGCAGCCTCAATGGCAGCGGGCTCTGTCTTGGAACCGCCAGGCGCTATCGGGTGGACGCTCAGATTGACCTGGGTGAAATGACCGTTGGTTCTGACCCGGAGGGCCGGACAATGCACGGGTTCTTTGGTCCCTTCGGCCTTGTGAAGGGCCGTGGCCAGTTCACGGCGCAAGCCCTCACGGGCCATTTTCAGGATGTTGGGCAGGCCAACCTCCCCTGAGCCCAGTTCCAGGTACATCCCCGTGCGGCCATGCATGTATAGGATGTCGCCCTGGCCGTTGACCAGCGCCCCCGCCGGGGTAGCCTTCTGGAGCAGTGCCTGTTCGGTCAGTTCCCGAAGCGGCAATTTCACGGGGAAGGTCATTCGGGTGGTGGCCTGCGGAAGCGCCCCGTGGCTGGCCGTCAGGGGGCGGAGGAAATGGCCGAGTGCTGCCCTCTGCCCGCCCCGAAAATCCTCTTTGCGCTGGAAAATCTTCGCCTTTCGGTCCAAAGCGGCGAAGAGATCGCCAAACTCGCCCACGGTCTCTGAGGTCCCCAGAAAGAGCATGCCACCGGGATTCAGGCTGTAGTGGAACAGGGGGATGAGCTTCTTCTGCAAGTCCCCGCCCAGGTAGATCAGGAGGTTGCGGCAACTGATGAGATCGAGTTTGGAGAAGGGCGGATCCTTGATGACGTTCTGTTCAGAGAAAACCAGCAGGTCGCGGATGCCCTTGCGAATGCGGTAGGCGGAGCCATCGGGTTCAGCCACGAAAAAACGGGCCAGACGGTCCTCTGAAAGATCCACGGCAATGCTGGCCGGATAGATGCCCGTACGGGCCGTCGCCACCGCTCGACTGTCGATGTCGGTCGCAAAGACTTGCAGGGAGTAGCTCTGCTTGAGTGCTTCGACACGCTCCTGCAACAGGATGGCGATGGAGTAGGCTTCCTCCCCAGTCGAGCAACCCGGACACCAGACCCGGATCACCGAGCCTGCTGGCTTGTCGACAAAAAGCTTGGGGATGATCTGTTCTTCCAGGGCCTGGAACGCCTCGGTGTCCCGGAAGAAATTGGTGACACCGATCAGCAGGTCCCGGAAGAGTGCCTCCACCTCGGCGGGTGTCTGCTGCATGAACTTGACGTAGCTCTCCAGCGAGTCGATTTGATGCACGGCCATGCGGCGCTCGATGCGGCGATGGACGGTGCTTGGCTTGTAATTGGAGAAGTCGTGACTCGTCTGGGACCGCAGCAGGATGAAGATTTTCCTCAGCGCATTTTCCGTCCTGGGTGTAGGGATGGCAGCAGGCCGAGATGATGGTTTGCCAAAGGCACGGGCAACGTAGGCGATGAGTTGGGCGGCCATCTCGGCGGGTGGAAGTTCAAAATCCACCATTCCAGTGCCAAGGGCACTGCGCGGCATACCGTCGAACTCGGTGGAATCGGGGGTCTGGGCCATGACCATGCCGCCCTCTCCCTTGATGGCCCACACGCCCAGGGTGCCGTCGCTTCCGGTGCCCGACAGCACGATGCCGATGGCCCGGTCGCGCTGGTCCTGGGCTAGGGATCGGAAGAAGAAATCAATGGGCAGGCGATGGCCGCGTGGGGCGGAAGGCTCCAGCAATTGCAGGGCACCGTTCAGGAACGCCATATCATGACCAGGCGGGATAACGTAGGCGCAGTTGGGCTGGACCACTATGCCGTCCTCGACCACGAAAACCTTCATACGGGTGTAGCGCTGAATGAGTTCAGTGAGGATGCTCTCGTGATCCGGAGCCAGGTGCTGGACCAGCACGAAAGCCATGCCTGGATCCACCTCGGCGGGCATGCCCGCAAAGAAGGCTTCAAAGGCCCCCAGGCCGCCTGCGGAAGCACCGATGCCGACGATGGGGAAGGGGTTCAAGGGGTGCGATGGGGACGGACTCGCATCCGTTTCCTCGACCAGCGGAGGTGCTGGGATTGCTTCCGCTGAGGCTGCTTGGACCTTGGGCGTCCGTTTCTGATCGGGTTCTTTCTTTCGGGACATGGCACGCCTCAGTTGGCTAAATCATGCGCTGAATTCCATGAACCCATTGGCCGGAGAAATGTCTCCAGGCGAAGGTCCAAAGAACACAGAAGTGATGTCTTTAGAATTTGATTGCATCATCAATAAATGCAATCAATACGATACACGCAATGCTTCATTACTCATGAATCTTGGAAGCTGGGGACAGTCTGCCAATCCCGCCTCGGGCGTTCATGGCCAAGAGGACGGCGACCGGCTGGTTCGCATAGCGGCACCATGGACTTGGCTCCAGAGCCAGGCCTGTCAGGCTAGGTCATTCCTTGATGGAGCCCACATGGAAGCCCCTGAGACCCTCACGAAGGCCGATCTCTCTCGGCATCTGATGGAGCGTCTGGAATTCGGCAAGGCGGACGCCGACCTCCTGGTGAACACCTTCCTGGAGAGCATCATCGCCTCCCTCAGGGCCGGGGAAGGCGTGGAACTGCGCGGTTTCGGCAGCTTCCGCCTCCGTGACCGCCGCGCCCGACAGGGCCGCAATCCTCGCAGTGGCGAGAGCGTTCACGTTCCCGCCAAGCGGGTAGCCTTCTTCAAGCTGGGCAAGGAACTTCGCAGCAAACTCATCGACGAATAATGCTGGAAGGCGGACTAATTGAGGTCGCCCAAGGCTTCCTTCGGTACTCGTGCCTTCGCCGCATCTGCCCTGAAGCTGGGGCCGGTGAGTTCGAGGATCACGGCGTGGTGGACGATGCGGTCGATGGCCGCTGCCGTGGTCATGGGGTCCTTGAATATGCGGTCCCACTGGGAGAACACGAGGTTCGAGGTGATGACCACGCTGCGCCGCTCGTAGCGTTCGGCCAGCAGGGTGAATAGCACCTCCATCTCGTCCCGGTCCTGCTGGATGTAGCCGATGTCATCGAGGATCAGGACATCGAAGGCATCTAGCCGGTGCAGTTCCTTCTCCAGGGCGAGGTCTCTCCGCGCCGCCAGCAGCCGCTGAACCAGGGCGTAGGTGGGGGTGAAGTGGACCGTGTGCCCCCGCTGGATCAGTTCCAGCCCGATGGCGCAGACCAGGTGGGTCTTTCCCCGTCCCGGCAGGCCGAAGGCCAGCAGGTTCTCGGCGCGTTCGACGAAGCTCCCCTCGCAAAGGGTGGGGAGCATTCGCCGCACAGGCGCAGGCAGGCGGGCCGTTTCGAGGGTGGCCAGGGTCTTTTCCATGGGCAGCTTCGAGGCTCTGAGCAGACGCTCCAGCCGTTTCTGATGGCGCTGGTCGAGCTCGGCCTCCGCCAGGGCCTGTAGGTATCGCTCGAATCCCCAACCAGCCTTCTCGGCTTTCGTGGCGAGTTCGTCATGCCTGGCCGCAAAGCCAGGGAGTTTCAACTCCCGCAGAAGCTCGATCAGTTTCCGGCTCATATGGCCTCCTGTAG
Source organism: uncultured Holophagaceae bacterium (assembly GCA_903927605.1). The sequence continues at coordinate 3,604 of CAIYNT010000132.1, read as the reverse complement.
CCCAGCCCCCATCAGGGCGTCGTATTCATGCAGGTCCACTGCCGGGGCAGTCATCTCCGGCGCCTTGGTCGGTTCCGAGTCCCCCAGCAGTGCCTTCACCCGCTCCGGTGTGGGCACCTCGTCCGCATCCAGAAGCACCGTCAGGGCAGCCTCCACCTCGATCTCCATGCCCATGGCCGCCCGATGAAGCAGCCGGAGGTAGGACACTTCACCCCGCCGGTTCCCCTCCTGCTCCACCAACGCTTCAAAGGCTTTCCGCCAGGTGAGGCTTAGGAACAGATCCTCCCGATGGCGATAGCGGGCAAAAGCCCCGGGCTTGCGCAGCATGGAATGGATCACGTGCCGGTAGTCGATGTGGTGTCGGTACTCACCCAGAAGGCGATCCAGCCTCAGCACCTGCTGCTGCCCGTGCCAGACCTCCAGGTGCAACTCGAATACCCTCACCCGGACCTGCTCCCCGATTAGCCGCGTTGGCACCGAGTAGCTGTTCCGTTTGATGCGGATGGCGCTCTCCTGGCTCACCCGCACCATCACCTCGTCGTAGTCCGGGAAGGCTCTCGCCGAGAGATGCCTCATCACAGCCAAATCGGCAGCCACCTTCACCCGCCGTCGTTCGTTGGCACGGGCACAGACCTCCTGGACCCATGCCTCGTAGGCTTCGACGCTTTCGAAGTCTCTGGAGCCACGCAGGAGAAGGTGCTGCTTTAGGCGGCGTTTCAAGGCGCCATTTGCCGATTCCACATCCCCGTTCTGCTCCTTCTCCCCGATGCCCGTCGTCCGGGGCGTCATCCCGAAATGGCGCATCAGCGCCAGGTACGCCTCATTGAAGCCGCGTTTCCCGGTGGCAAGGTCGTGGGTCGCTGCCGTGGAATTGTCCGTCTGGTGGAACTCTGGAATCCGACCGAGTTGGAACAGGGCTGCCTGGACCCCTCGGCGCAGGGCCAACATGGATTCTGAATGGCACGCCGTCGCCCACTGCCAGTTCGAGTAGGGCGCCACCACATGGCACAGCAGGTGGGGGAAGGGCTGGCCCTGGAGCGTGACGCTCAGTTCCGAGGCATGGGTGAAGTCCGTCTGGAGCGCCTCCCCAGGCCGGTGGTTCTGGGGAAAGAACATCTCCTTCTCCGGCCCGTTCCGAGCCCGCCAGTCCTTCACCCGCCGCTGGAAGGTCCGGATCTGGCCCTCCTGGTAGCGCCCCGGGCGCCGGTTCATCAGGTCCTCGAAGAGGGCCAAGCCTTCCAGTTCCGGGGCCTCGGCCAGCCGGGCTTCGATCTCCGGCCAGTCCTCCGCGAAGGGATCTGGTCGCGTCCGCCAGGTCCGGGGCCGCCGCAACTCTGAGGGCAGCTTTCTCACCCGGAGATACTTGCGCCCCGTGGATCGGTCCATCCCAGACCTCATCGATGCGAGGCCCACCTCCCCGTGCATGGCCATCTCCTCCATCAATTTCCTCACCTGCTGATCCGTCACCCGTCCCATGGCACCGCCCACCCTGCGTGCAGACGCAGGCTGACCGTGCCCCCGATGCCTCCCTGGCGCTACTGTCCGTGGGGAGTTGTAGTTGTCGTCAGTGGGGACGTGTAATTGTCGTCAGGCAGGCTGCCAGGGAAAATCCCACCATTCAAGTGATCCTGACCCCCAACTTTGGCTATCCGACTCCTTGGTCGCGGATTCATTGGTGATGCCCAGTAGAAAGGGCTCCGCATAGGGCTACACCGCTCAGGCTCTGGTCTCTCAGTCCCTAGGCGTAAGCCTTTGGCGCAGGGAGGAGATCTATGCGGCACGTCAGGTCGTGCTTGATCGAGCCTTTCAGCTCCACGGATCTACTCTGGTAGAAGAAAGGAACCACCAATATCAAGCCCGAATGTGAATGGCATTTCACCTAGGAACTTCGTGGCCTCATGGATTGAATATACGATTGCCCTAACATCCTTTCTGGCCCGTTCGGCGTTCTCTAGTATGCAGTATTTCTCCCATCGAGTTTCTGCCCGATAAGGCCACGGATTGCGGTTGTGATTTTCAAGTGATTCAATTTTTGAGTTAGAAAGCTTATGCGTTTTCCCATGTGCAATATCATTTCTGAATCCGAAAAGATCATGGAGTGATTGCCAAGGTCTTTGACCATAGTCGACCTTGATTCCAATTTTCTCTGCGATTACATTTAGCTTTTCTTTTGGGCCTAGGGACTCAAGATCATTCCAGCAGTGAAATATCATTGGCCCAATGTGATTGAAATAAGCTTCTAAGGCAAAAGCGGTGAAAACGAGACTCCCCATGAGGAGATCGTGAGATCCACCATCTTTGACCCTTTTTGCCATCTCAACCAGATGGAAGGAAGTGCTCCACATCTCTGCATAGGTGTGAACGACTCGCTCGCTTGTAATTTGCACTTTTCGAGTCATTGAACCTACCTGCAAACGGATGAATCAGACCAACCCAACCTACAGGACGAATGTACAACCTAGCCGAGGAAGTGAGAAGTTGAGAGATAACGAAACGTACCGAGCTTAGATGGAGACCTCTGGAAGTCTTGCCAGACCAAGCGCCAGAAGCACCCGGTGCTCGAAATCGGTGATTTTCTCCTCGATCTCGACCGGGTTTCTCAGCAGTACCACGGCTGATTCAGACAAGTCAGGAGTTCCATAGGTGGCCTTGAATCCACCCACGGAATAGCCAAGACTCTCCATTCGCTGGCTTATGGTTGGATGAGAATCGGTGGGATGTGGGATCGAGGTGTTCACGCCACTGAAAAGCATCTCCTTATCAAGGGAGTCGATTGCAGACTCCGCATAGAGTGCACTCACATTGATTAGAACCTTCCCTTGATTCAGGGCTTCAATCATCGACTGCTTTACGCCTTGCCAAAGAGAAGCAAGTGCTCCGAGCTTTAATAAGGCGCTAATGAGAGCTGTTGAGGAAGATGCCTCGGATCCAGCTTTGTCAGCTTGGAGTTCACGGAGGCGACTTATCTTGTTCTCTGCGATGGAAAAACGCTCCATGAAGAAAAGAAGAAGGACATAGGCTGGCAGGACAGTTATCCAAGCCCCACTCTGAGATCCTGACAGAAGGGCCTGAAGAGCCTTATTGGTGCCCGCGTAAATGGGGTAGAACTTTAGGCTGAATTTGGTGTCATCGCCCCTGAAATGACCCAGTTCGTGACCAATCACGGCTCTGAGTTCGTCTTTCGTGAAAATGCGGATAAAGGGAAGAGACAAGTAAAGGGTCTCTTTGGAATACTTGACATCTTCCGGATGAACCACCACCTCCGCATTCGTAACATAGAAATTAGGCTCCAAACCAACGACGATATTCTTCGGTACGGTAGCATTCAGCTTCTTTGCTATTTGTTCTACAAAATCCCACAGTTCGGGCTCTTCCTCCTTTGAGAGCCTAACGCCCTTGACCACTAGGGAGACTCGCTTGGAAATTGAGAAACCACCGATGATCATCGAAATCGAGCCAACCACAGTCGCAATAGCGATGCTGCCAATTATGAAGGGGTGGAAAGTATTGAGTAGAGTTGTCTCTAAGATGAAAATGCCATATGCAGCTATGGCCCCCTGGGCCAATATGATTCCTAAGAGAAATAATTTTGCCTGTTTTTTAT
>CAIYNT010000131.1 GCA_903927605.1 uncultured Holophagaceae bacterium | reverse complement strand
GGCGACAACGTCACCCTGACGGTGGAGCTGATCCAGCCCATCGCCATGGTCAAGGGCCTGAAGTTCGCCATCCGCGAGGGTGGTCGTACCGTGGGCGCCGGCAATGTGGGCGAGATCCTGGCTTAACACCCAGTCCGCCCTCCGACTCAGGAGGTCTACATGCGCGACATCGTTCATTTGCAGTGCCAAGAGTGCAAGCGCAAGAACTACAGCACCACCAAGAACAAGAAGACCACCACGGGCAAGCTTGAATTCAACAAGTTCTGCCGCTTCTGTGGTGGTTACCGGGTTCACCGCGAGGCCAAGTAGGTCTCCGGTCCCGAGGGTACCCGCCCGGCTCCTACCAGAGGCCGGGCGGTTCCCACAGGGGAGTAGCTCAGCTGGTAGAGCAGCGGACTCCAAATCCGCAGGTCGCGGGTTCGAAACCTGTCTCCCCTGCCACACCCCGGCCCCGGCGATCTCGCTCGGGGCCAGGTTTTTCTGATCCACGTCCTTTCCACGGGGTCCATCGTGATCGGTGCCATCAAGCAACAGGCCAAAGATCTAGCGGCCGAGCTCAACCGGGTGGATTGGCCCAGCAAGGAGAAGGTGATGACCTCCGCCTGGACGGTGGCGATCATCTCCATATTCGTTGGGGCGTACCTGTGGTCCGCGGATTGGATCCTCTCCAAGGGCTTCGCGTTCTTCTTCCTGAAGACCCGCTGAAGCGGAGGCAGACATGACCGATCTCGTTAGCACACCCCAAGAAATCCCCCAGGACGCAACAGCTCAGCCCCAGGGTCGCGAGCTGAAGTGGTTCATCATCCACACGTATTCCGGCTACGAAGCCAAGGTCATGGAGCATCTCCGCCAGCGCATCAAGATGGAAGAACGCTCAGAGAGTTTCGGGGACATCCAGATCCCCGAGGAGACCTATGAGGAGATGAAGGTCGACGCCAAATCCGGCAAGAAGGAACGCGTCATCAAAAAGCGCAAGTCGTTCCCTGGCTATCTGCTGGTCCAGATCCAGGTGGAGCGCAAGCCCGATGGCTCTGTGGAGATGGCCGATGCCGACTGGCACCTGGTGCGGAACACACCCAAGGTCACGAGCTTCGTGGGGGCCAACAAGAAGCGGCCCACACCCCTGACGGATGAAGAGGTCCGCCAGATCATGCACCACACCGAAGAGACCCAGGAGAAGCCCAAGCCCAAGTACCACTTTGAGAAGGGCGAAAAGGTCCGCATCATCGATGGTCCTTTCGCCAATTTCGAAGGGGATGTTGACGAGATCCACGAGGAGCGCTCCACCATCAAGGTCATGGTCACGGTCTTCGGTCGTTCCACCCCGGTCGAGTTGGATTTCATCCAGGTCGAAAAGCGCTGAATGCTGTCCGGGGGACCGGGCTGTCGCCCTACACCCCCGGAACCCCCGCGCCCTCGCCCGGCAATGCCGGACTCGGTCTTTAGCAATCTTCTGAAGCTTTTCTCGCCCCTTTTTGATAGACTTTTCAGTCCCGGTCCCTTTGGATCGGGACCTTTTTCACCCGGTCGGCGGTCCCCAGAGACAGGCCACCCTCAAGGCGGACGTCGCCGGCATGTGCCGGAATCCTCCGCGGGAGCACACCATGGCAAAGAAGATCACAGGCTACATCAAGCTGCAGCTGCCTGCGGGTGAGGCCACTCCGGCTCCTCCTGTGGGTCCCGCCCTGGGTCAGCACGGTGTCAACATCATGGAATTCGTGAAGCAGTTCAACGCGAAGTCCGT
>CAIYNT010000130.1 GCA_903927605.1 uncultured Holophagaceae bacterium | reverse complement strand
TTCGTCAACATCGGCGGCATCAAGGATGGCTTCCTCTACCTGGATGATCCCGCCGCGCCGCGCCTGGGCTCCGACCTGAGCTCCGAGGAAGAGGGCGAGGAAGCCGCCATCGAGGACCTTCCGCCCCCGCCGCCCCCGTTGCCGCCTCTGAAGGAGGGCGAGGAGACCCTGGTTCAGGTGGTGAAGGATCCGATTGGCTCCAAGGGACCCCGACTGTCCAGGCACCTGAGCTTTCCCGGCCGGTTCCTGGTGCTCATGCCCGGCATCGAGCACATCGGCATCTCCCGCAAGATCACCGATCCCGCCGAACGGGATCGCCTGCGCGAGTTGATCCGCAGCCACGCCCAGCCCGGCGAAGGCTTCATCGTCCGCACCGCCGCCATCGGCGAGAAGGACGAGGATCTGGTGGGGGACGTGGTCTTCCTGCGCAGGCTGTGGGAAGGGATCCAGGCCAAGGCCGATACCGTGCCCGCGCCCGGGATGGTGTGGCAGGACCTGCGGCTGCTGCAGAAAATCATGCGCGACATCTTCCGCGAGGAGGTCTCCACGTTCTGGGTGGACAATGACTCCGCTCATCGGGAAGTCGTCTCCTTCGTCGAGAACCTCCACCCGGAATGGTCGAACCGCGTGAAACGCTTCACGTCGGACCTGCCCATCTTCGAGGCCTTCGGCATCGAGGCCGAGATCGATTCCGCCCGCCAGCCCAAGGTCTTCCTCAAGCACGGCGGCTCCATCGTGCTGAACCAGACCGAGGCCCTGGTCAGCGTGGACGTGAACACGGGCAAATTCGTCGGCAAGAAGGATCTGGAGGAGACGGTCTACCTCACGAACCTGGAGGCCATCCCGGAGATCGTGCGGCAGCTGCGGCTCCGCAATCTGGGCGGCATCGTGGTCATCGACTTCATCGACATGGTGGATCCGCTCCACCGGGATGAGGTCCTCGAGCGGTTCCAGGAGGAGCTGAAGCGGGACCGCAACCACGCCCGGGCCGGGGGCATCTCCGAGTTCGGCCTGGTGGAGCTCACCCGCAAGCGCACCGGCCCCTCCCTGGAGCGGCTGCTCACCCAGCCCTGCCCCACCTGCAACGGCGCCGGCCGCACGCAGAGTCCCGAGACCTGCCTGCTCCGGGCCTACCGGGAACTGGTTCGCCTGGGCGAGCGGCTGCGCGGCGCTGACGTGCGCCTCACCCTGCACCCCGAGTTGGCTGCCTCGCTCAACCAGGAATCGCGGGAGGGCCTCATGCAGCTGGCCCGCCTGCTGGGCGCCCGCGTCTCCTGGATCGAGCGCGGCGACACCCCCCGCTATGCCGTAGTCATGGACCTTCAGTTCCCGGGACAGGACAGCGCCTCGGCCTGACCCCAGTCAGCCGAGACAGGTCGGGCAGCGCAGGCCCTCCTGCAACCCCTGGATGAGTTCGGGCACACGATCGAGGCTCCGGACTTCGTAGATGGGGGACTCGTCCAGGTGGGCGGGGCGGGGTTTCGCATCCCGGTTCACCCAGATGGCGGTCCAGCCTGCATCCAGGGCGCCCAGCACGTCGTCGTTCCAGCTGTCGCCCACCATGGCCAGGTTGCCGGGAAAGAGCCCCAGCTTCCGCTGCACCGCCTCGAAGGCCGCGGGTTCAGGCTTCAGCGCCCCGATTTCGGCGCTCAGGATCCGCGTGCGGATACGCTCGCTGATACTCAATCGGTCCAGCAGCTCCAGGCCGAAGGTCTGGGTATTGGAGAGCAGCGCCATCCGCGCCAGATCACGCACGGCGCCCATGACCTCGGGGGTTCCCGGGAAACATTCGGCCTGTTCGCCGGCCTCCAGGAAGGCCCGAGCCATGGCCTCCAATTGGGCGTCGTCCAGGCTGGCGGGGACCTTCCAAGCCCCCAGGAAGTCCTGCACCGAGGCGTAGGGCTGCACCATGCCGTCGCGCACCAGCGCCGGGTAAAAGTGCGCCTGCTCCGGGCGCAGGAGCTCCTTCAACCGCTGAAAGGGACTGCCCGCCGGGCTGAAGACCAGCGTATTCCAGAGGTCGAAGACGACCGCGCGGATCATCTGGACGGACCGGTCATCGACCGCTCTCCTTTTGCGTTCGGTAGGGCACGCCGAACTCAATACCAAGCACCTCAAACCGGGCCTCGCCGGCCAGGCTCCAGATGGCGGGTTCATAACGCATGACGGCACCGGACAGGGGACCCCAGGCGGTCTTCAGGTCGTTGTAGCCCAGGGCCACTTCCACCTTGAGGACGCTGCGGCTCCCGGGCGCGATATCGGCCCCTTCTGGGAAGCTCACCGAGCCCAGTGCGTAATCGATTCCCTGGGCCATCAGGTGCAGGTCCCCGGTCACTCGCCGCGTGCGGAGCCGCTGGTCCGAAGGGTTGTCCACGCCGACATCGATCAAAAGGCGCAGGCGGGATCGTTCCGGTGGAAAGGCCAGGTCGATCCTCCCATCCACCCGGTCCAGCGTGAACCGCAGCTGGCGCGCCGCCTCCTGGTAACGCAGGGCCGGATTGAGGCCATCGCAGCCCACCAGAACCACCAATGTTGGAAGGATCCACAGGCGACGCATGTCAGACGCCGCAGTAGATCACGCAGTTGTCGGTGGTCTCGAAGACCTCGATCTGGCAGAGCTGCGGCAACGCGGGCTTCAGCTGCTCCCAGATCCACACCGCAATGTTCTCGGCCGTGGACAGGGGGATCAGGTCGTTGAGGAAGCGGTGGTCAAGCCTGGAGATGATCTGCTCCACCACGACCTTGGACAGGTCATCAAAATCGATGATCATGCCGGTCTCGGGGTTCACCGCCCCCTCCAGCAGCACGAAGAGCTTGTAGCTGTGGCCGTGCAGGTTCCGGCACTTGCCCGGGTGGTTGTAGATGAAATGGGCCGCTTC
>CAIYNT010000129.1 GCA_903927605.1 uncultured Holophagaceae bacterium | reverse complement strand
CCCCCCCCCCCCCCCTTTTCAAGCAGAAGACGGCATACGAGATCATAGCCGGTGACTGGAGTTCAGACGTGTGTCTTCCGATCTCTCACGGCTTCCAGGATCTCCTCAGGCACGCCCAGGGCGGGGATCACGGCGTAGCTGTCGCCGCTGTGGATGCCCGCCTCCTCGATGTGGGCCAGCAGACCGGCGATGGCCACGTCCTCGCCGTCGCAGACCACGTCGATGTCCAGCTCCTGGGCGCCGTCCAGGAAGCGGTCCAGCAGCACGGGTTGGTCGCGGCTCACGGCCACGGCCTCGCGCATGTACTTCTCCAGGCCCGCGTCGTCGAAGACCACGGCCATGGCCCGGCCCCCCAGCACGAAGCTGGGGCGCACCATCACGGGATAGGCAAGGCGGTGGGCCACGTCCTTGGCCTGCTCGTAGCTGGTGGCCATGCCCCAGGCTGGGGCGGGAATGTTCAGGCGCTTCAGCGCCTGACCGAAGCGCTCGCGGTCCTCGGCGTCCAGGATGGCGTTCAGCGGTGTGCCCAGCAGCTTCACACCCGCCGCATGGAGGGGCGAGGCCAGCTTCAGTGGGGTCTGGCCGCCGAACTGGGCAAAGACCCCCAGCAGCTTGCCGCCCTTCCCTTCGCGGTCCACCACGGCCTTCACGTGTTCGTAAGTGAGGGGCTCGAAGTAGAGGCGGTCGCTGGTATCGAAGTCGGTGCTGACGGTCTCGGGGTTGCAGTTGATGAGAATGGCCTCCACGCCGCTGGCCCGGATGGCCTCTACGGCCTGGACGCAGCAGCAGTCGAACTCCACGCCCTGGCCGATGCGGTTGGGCCCGCTGCCCAGCACGATGGCCTTGGGGTGGTCCGTGGGCTCGGCTTCGCTGCAGGACTCCCAGGTACCGTAGAGGTACGGCGTCTCGGCCTGGAACTCACCTGCGCAGGTGTCCACGCGCTTGTAGCTGGGACGCAGGCCCAAGGTCTCGCGACGCGCGGCCACCTCAGCTTCCGTGCCGGAACAGAACACGGCGATCTGGTTGTCGGCGAAGCCGGCGCGCTTGGCCTTCTCCAGCAGCTCCTCGGGCAGGCGGTCCACGGGGAAGCTGCGGAGACGGCCCTCCAACACGACGATCTCCTCGATCTCCCGGATGAACCAGGGCGTGATCTTGGTGAGGCGGTGCAGTTCCTCCACGCTGTGGCCCGCCTTCAGCGCGTGGTAGATCCAGAAGATGCGCTGGGGCCCGGGAATGAGCAGGTGCTCCTTGAGGCGACCCAGGTCCAGCTTGCCCTCCAGGGCGCCCGAGATGCCGCGGTGGCCCTCTTCCAGCGAGCGCACGGCCTTCTGCAGGGCCTCCTGGAAGCTGCGGCCCAGGCTCATGACCTCGCCCACACTCTTCATCTGCGTGCCCAGCACCTTGTCGGCCTGGGGAAACTTCTCGAAAGTGAAGCGCGGCATCTTCACCACCACGTAGTCCAGCACCGGCTCGAAGGCGGCCTTGGTCATGCGGGTGATGGCATTCGGAAGTTCCCAAAGGCGAT
>CAIYNT010000128.1 GCA_903927605.1 uncultured Holophagaceae bacterium | reverse complement strand
CTGGCCTGCGCTTCATGGGCGTGCTGGATGCCGAACACAACTACCGCCCGAAGATTTTCTAATGGATGCCGCCATGGCCACGATCAAGACTCTTTTCGCCCGGCAGATCGACCGCACCATCGAGGAGGTCATCAAGGTTGACCAGAACGATGAGCAGATCGTGCGGCAGGAACTGCAGGAGTACGTCACCACGGACGCCATCCAGAGATCCTTTGTGACCCTGCTGGATCGCTATGCCGAGACGCCGAACAAGCCCCATGAGGGCATCGGTATCTGGGTGTCAGGCTTCTTCGGTTCGGGCAAATCCAGCTTCGCGAAATACTTTGGTCTGGGCATCGAGAACCGTCTCTTAGTGGGTGAGGGTGCCGCCACGATCTTGAAGGAACGCTTCAAGGGGCCCAAGGCCGGCCTGCTCCTGCAGCAGATCACCGAAAAAATTCCCACGCATCTGGTGATCTTCGATGTGTCCACGGAAAAGGGCATCCAGCACAACGAGACCCTCACCAAAATCACTTACCTGGCACTGCTGCGCAGCCTGGGCTATGCCTCCAACCTCGATCTGGCGGAGTTGGAAATCGCCTTGGAGGCAGATGGCAAGCTGGCGGCCTTCAAGACCGCCTTCCACACCCTGTTTCCCCAGCATCACTGGGATACCCGCAAGCATTTGGCCGTGTTTGCCCTCAACGAGGCGAGCGCAGTTCTGCATCAGCTCGAAACCACCACCTACCCAGCAGCGGATTCCTGGGTGAAGGGCGCCAGGGCCCAGGCGGATATCAATGCGGGCCTGTTGGCGCGTCGTTGCAAGGAGCTCATCGAACGCCGTGCCACCGGCAAGGCCCTCCTCTTCGTCGTGGACGAAGTCGGTCAGTTTGTCTCCAAAGATGTGCAGAAGATGCTCGATCTCCAGGCCATCGTGCAGCAGCTTGGCGTGGTGGGGAGGGGCAAGTTCTGGCTGGTGGTCACCTCCCAGGAAAAGCTCACCGAGCTGGTCAGTGGCCTCGATGATCGGCGGGTGGAATTGGCGCGGGTGATGGACCGTTTCCCCCAGGATTTGCAAGTCCACCTCGAGCCCAGTGACATCAGCGAGGTCACGAGTCGCCGCGTGCTGGAAAAGAACAAGGCAGCCGAAGCCCTGCTCAAGAACTTGTTCGATATGCACCGGGCTCGCTTGGCCGACTGCACCAAGGTCACGGCGGAAATCACGCTGCCGCCCCTCACGGCCCAGGCCTTCGTGGATCTCTATCCTCTGCTGCCCTATCAGGTGGATCTCATCATCCAGGTGGTCTCGGGCCTCCGGACCCAAGGGGGCGCCTCCCGCCACGTCGGGGGGGCGAACCGCACCATCATCAAGCTCGCTCAGCAGCTCCTCATCGGCCCCCAAACCAACCTGGCGAGTCAGGAGGTGGGGCAGCTCGTCACCTTCGAACATGTCTATGACCTCGTATCGCCCAATGTCGATAGCGAGACGCGCGGGAAGATCACCGACATCCCGAAGCATGTCACTCACCCACTGGCAGCCTCCGTGGCCAAGGCGATCTGCCTGCTGCAATTCGTGAAAGCCGCCCACCGAACGGCCGAGAACATCGCGGCGGTCCTGCATCCCGCCGTGGCCGCCGATTCCCTCCTGCCCCAAGTGCGGGAGGCCTTGAACCAGCTCGAAAAGGGCCTGCTCGTCCGCAAGGGCGACGATGGCTACCGCATACCCAGCCCCGTGGAGGATGATTGGGAACGGCGGCGGGAAGCCATGGAGCCGAAGGCAGCGGAACGCAACCAGCTCCTGGCCGAATCGGTGACTGGCTTCTGGGAACCGCAGCCCACCCAGACCCTGCTGGAGGTGAAATCCTTCAAGGCCGGGCTAGTCCTGCAGGGCAAGGTCCTCATCGATGGGGATATTCCCGTCAATATCCATCTGGCCCAGGAAGGCGGCGACTTCGACGAGAAGGTCGAGGAATTCCGGAAACGCAGCCAGGCGGATAACCGGGAGGTGTTCTGGGTTGGGGCCCTCAATGCCGCCCTGGAGGAAGATCTGCGGCAGGTGTTCCGCTCCAGCGAGATGATCAAGCCCAGGGGCGGTCCCCAGGGGGCGGACCAGGGCCACCTCCTGGGCGAAGAGCGACATCGGTTGACCCGGCACAAGGAAGAGCTCCGCCGGCGCCTTAAAGACAGCCTGCTATCGGGTACGGTCTTCTTCCATGGCAACGACCGCAGCCCCCAAGGCTCGGCGGCCGTGGATGCCTCCGTGAAGGCGCTCTTGGCCCAGGCACTGCCAGAGGTCTATCCCCGGTTTAAGGAAGCCGCGGCCCGGGTCGAGGCCAAGGATCTGAACAGCGTGCTGAGTGCGGATTCCCTCAAGGGGCTCTCGCCCCTTTTCACCAAGCTGCACCTGCTCCAGGAAACCGGTACCACGGTAACCCTGGCCGTGGACCAGGCGCCCCTGGCGGAAATCTTCAAGCGGATCAAGCATCAGGCGGACTTTGGCGATGCCCCGACGGGCAAACAACTGGAAGAGGCCTTCCGCAAGGAGCCTTACGGCTGGGAAGCGGACATGGTCCGCCTCCTGGTGGCCTGCCTCCTGCGGGCGGGCAAGCTGGTGGTGCAGTCCGGGGGCCAGAGCTTCGATCAGGCCGGCAGCCTCGCCGCCAAGACCGCCTTCACCAACAACACCGCCTACAAGGCCGCCTCCTTCCAGCCCAAGGAGGCCATGGACTTCAAGACGGTGGCCCAGGTCGCTGAAGCCTTCAAGGCCACTTTCGGCCGCGAGTTGGAAATCAACCAGGGCAAGCTCGCCACGGAGATCCGGAAGGAACTGGAGAAACACTCCCAGGGCCTGCAGCAGGTCCACACCCTGCTGGTGCGGCACCACCTCCCCGGCGATGCCACCCTGCAACAGGCCCTGGAGCATATCCAGGACATCCGCAGTGGCAACGAGGAACACACGATCCTCACCTTCAAGGCCCACCACCATGGTCTGAAGGACTCCCTCAGTCGCGCCAGTGAACTACAGGCAGCGCTCCACGACGTGAATCTGGCCATCCTTGAGAAGGCAGGCAAGACTCTGCGCGATGCCTGGGCCTTCCTCCAAGGCGAGCCCGACACCTCGGCCGAGCTTCAACAGAAGGGTGAGCGACTCTCAGACCTTCTCGGGAAGGAGACCTTCTTCCGGGACCTTCCCGAGATCGAGCAGCTCGCCCAGGCACTGCAGGGCGCCTTCGAGGCCCGGCGTGAGGAAGCCCTGCAGTCCCGCGTCACGGTCTATCGCGCCGCCCTCGACCAGCTACGCCACACCACGGGTTGGGCCAAGCTCGACGCGACCCAGCAGGAGCTGCAGGAGAAACCCTTCCTCGCCCTGGCCAGCGCCTACGCCGAGGACGTATCCATTCCCCAGCTGCGGGCCGAACGCAACGCGGCGCTCAGCCTGCTCCAGAAGGCCCAGGCCAAGGTGCTGAGTGCCCATGACGCCGGGCATCTGGTGACCCTGCGCTTGGCGGACTACTTCAATGGAGGCATCGAAACACCGGAGCAGCTTGAGGCGGCTCTACAAAGGCTTCGGGAAGCATGTGAAGGTCCCTTGGCGGCCGGCAATCGAATCCTTCTGCAGTGATGGGGAGCCCAATGTCACCCACTGTATTCCTACGACTCACTGGGGAGACAGATAAGGCTAGTGCTTTGGTCGCAGCTCTGAGTGATACCGAGCATCCGCTCCGAATGGAAACCGATGCTAAGTTTTTCGAGTTGATTCCAGGATCACCGTTTGCCTACTGGGTCAGCAACACAGTCCTTGCTTGTTACCAGAACTTAGATCCGGTAGAACATGCTGGGCGCCAGGCCAGACAGGGAACAGCCACTGCAGATGACCCACGATTTGTTAGGGCTTGGTGGGAAGCTCCTGCTAGGGCCCTTGGTAGTGTTTGGTTGCCCTTTGCCAAGGGGGGAAACTACAGCCCTCACTATGCAGATCTGCACTTGATTGTTCATTGGGAAGGTAATGGTGCTCAGGTTCTCGAGTGGGGCCGAGGGCGGCCTCAGAATACAAACTACTTCACCCGGCCGGGATTGACCTGGCCGCTTCGGACAAAGAGCGCGTTGTCAATGCGGGCGCTCCCCTCAGGCTGCGCATTTGGGCATAAGGGCCCTTCTGCGTTTGTCGATGGTGATGATGCCTCCCAATTGCTTGCATTAATGGCGGTCACTACCAGCACCCCATTCATGGGCTTCATCTCGTTATGTCTCGCAGCCGCGGATGCAAAGCGAGGTGGGGCGGCCAGATCTTACGAGGTTGGGGTCATCCAACGGACTCCGGTACCAGTGCTCAATGCATCGGATCAATTATTTCTTTCCAAGCGGTCGGGGGCTATCTGGTCGTTCAAACAAAGACGCGATCAGGTGGAGGAAACAAGCCACATGTTCCTCCTCCCCGCGATATTAATGGCCTCGGGGACGACCATTCTGTCTCGTGTCTCGGGATGGGACGAATCGATCCATTTGGATGCAGCAGAAATGTCTCGTCTCCAAATTGAAATAGACAAACATTGCTGGGATCTTTATGGAATTGATAAGGAGCAAGATCGTGTCGCCCTTGCAAACCCTGCTGCGCTTGGGCTCTATGACTTACTTGTTGCGGAAACGGAAGATGGGTTAGGCACTGAGGGTTCCCCCGATGCAGATGAGGAAGGCGAGGAAGAAGTAGTTGCTTCTGTCACTGCTGAAGGCTTGGCGGAGGATTTAGCATCGTGGTTACTCGGTGCTTCCATGGGCCGTTGGGATGCAGATCTGGCCACTGGCAAGCGCCCAATCCCGCCCTTACCGGGACCCTTCGACCAATTACCTGTGGTGAGCCGAGGCATGTTGCTCGGCGCTGATGGCTTCCACCCTGCCCGGGATACCTCAGGGCGCTTTCTCCCCGAACATGACTTGCTGGTGGATGACGAGGGTCACGGCCTGGATATGGTGCAACGGGCTTTGACGGTGCTGGCTCAAGTAGTTGGCCCACAGGCTGAGGCGTGGCAGCAGGAGCTGGAAAGCATGCTGGGTAGCGACCTCCGCACTTGGTATCGCCGTACCTACTTCGAGCGCCATCTCAAGCGGCACTCGAAGAGTCGCCGCAAGGCACCCGTCTATTGGCAACTGGGTACCAACTCCGGCAGCTACTCGGTGTGGCTCTACTACCCGCGCCTCACGAAGGACAGTCTCTACCGGGTGCTGAACGAGACGGTGAAGCCAAAGGTGCATCAGGAGGAACTGCGCCTCACTCAATTGCGGCAAGCTCAGCCCCGCGCCAGTGAGGTCGAAGCCCAAGAAACCTTCGTCGAGGAGCTGCGCAGTTTCCAAGATGAGGTGGCCCGCGTGGCACCCCTCTTTGATCCGAACCTGGATGATGGTGTCCTTCTGAACGCCGCGCCCCTCTGGCGCCTTACGTCCCACAGTGGCTGGCGCAAAGACACCAAGGCCGCCTGGGAGGCCCTGGCCAAGGGCGACTACGACTGGGCGCACTTGGCGCTGAAACTGTGGCCCGAGAGGGTCATTCCCAAGTGTGCCAAGGAGCGCCACCTGGCCCTGGCCCACGATCTGGAAGCGTCCCTGAAGACCCAGTCAGTCGCAGCTCTCATCGCCCAGCACACCCGGCCAGCCGTGCAGGAAGCCCTGGCCCAGCTGCAGGCGGCACCTGCCCTGGGCGGGGCCAGCCGGGCACCGCGGGCCGCCAGAGTCCCGAGGGCGAGTCAGGCGGCTAAAGCCCCAGAGTCTGACGCCGAAGCCGAACCAGCCATTCTCCGGGTGCTGGCGGACTTCCCGGAGGGCGCCGCCAAGGCAGAGGTGCTGGCCAGGATCCGGCTCTCGGACGGCCAGTGGAACGGCACCATCGCGCAGTTGCTGGCCCAGGGCCGGGTGCGCCGCGAGGGCGAGAAGCGCGGCACTAAATATTTCCTGAATCCTTGAAAGGCCGATGGTCATGGACACTCAACTGGTCAACCTCATTGCCAACACCACCCAGCAGGCTCGGTTGCTGTTGCAGGAGGAGTACGCGCAGCAATTGGAAGGGCTCTATGATTTGCGGCCCACGGGGGCGATTCCCGCCCAGGCGGGCAGCCACCTGGACGCCCGGCAAGCCCTGGTGCGTGCCAAACTCCATGCCCTGGTGCAGCACAAGCTGGCCGCTGGGCAGACCCAGGTCCAAGCCGTGGACGAAGTGGTGCGCAGTGCGGCTTTTACCACCCTGAATCGCTTCGCAGCCCTGAAGATGCTCGAAGCCCGCGGCCTGCTGAAGGAGTGCGTATCCCAGGGCGACCAGTCACAGGGGTTTCAAGAATTCCTGGGCCTGGCCCCCGGCCTGGCGGTGCAGGAGAGCGCCTACGCCCTGTACCTGGGTTGCCTGTTCGACGAACTGGCCGTGGAAGTGAAAGTGCTCTTCGACCGGCATGAGGCTTCAAGCCACCTCTGGCCGCGTCGCAATGCCCTGATGGCTCTGCTGGAGAAGCTCAATCAGCCCGGTCTAGCCTCCGCCTGGGGCGAAGACGAAACCATTGGTTGGATGTACCAGTACTTCAACAGCCAGGACGAACGCCGCACCATGCGGGCCGCCAGTGGGGCTCCCCGCAACAGCCGCGAGTTGGCAGTGCGCAACCAGTTCTTCACCCCGCGTTTCGTGGTGAAATTCCTAGTGGATTACACCCTGGGTGAGCTGTTCGCCCGGGAAGCCACGGAGCCCAAGGACCCCCGCGATATCAAGGTACTGGATCCCGCCGTGGGCAGCGGCCACTTCCTGCTTTATTCCTATGGCGTCCTGGAGGAGCTCTACCAGCAGGCCTGGGCGGACCAGCACACGCCGGTCTCGGCCCTCACCAAGAATACCCTGCGCGAGGATTATCCGGAAGCAGCGGCCTTCCAGCGCGCGGTGCCAGCCCTCATCCTGGCCCACAACCTGCACGGCGTGGACATCGATCCCCGCTGTGCGCAGATCGCGGCATTGTCCCTGTGGATGCGGGCCCAGAAGGCCTACAAGACCCTGGAACTTGCTCCGGCCGATCGGCCCCTCATCCGCAAAGTCAACATCGCCGTGGCCGAACCCATGCCCGGTGAACAGGCCATGCTGGACGACTTCATCACGGCCCGCCTATCGGGCGATCCCGAAGCGCGCCTGCTGGGCCAGCTTCTGCGCAAGGCTTTCGAGGCTATGCTGCTGGCGGGTGAGCTGGGCACGCTGCTGAAAGTGGAAGCCACCCTCGGCAAGGCCATTCAGGACGCCCATGACCAGTGGCGGCGCGGCGTGCAAGGGGGTCACAAAGTCAATCTCTTTGGCGAAGAAACTGCCCAAGCCCAGCGACTAGACCTGGATGTTTCGGGGATCACCGATCGCACCTTCTGGGGTCAGGCCGAAGCTCGGATCTACCAAGCCCTGCGCACCTTTGCCGAGCAGGCGGGTCGGGAGCAGGGCTATCAGCGCCAGCTCTTCGCCGAGGATGCGGCTCACGGCTTCGCGCTCATGGATCTCCTGCGCCAGAGCTACGACGTGGTGCTCATGAACCCACCTTTTGGCGAATGTGCTCTCGGGGCCAAGGCCGAATTCCAAAAGCTGTACCCCCGCACCAAGAACGACCTCTATGCGGCCTTCGTGGAACGGGGCCTCCACCTCCTCCGAACCGGCGGTCGCCTCGGCGCCATCACCAGCCGCACCGGCTTCTTCCTCACTTCCTTCCGCAAATGGCGGGAAGAGATCCTCCTCGGTGAAGCCCGTCCACTGATCGTGGCTGATCTTGGCCATGGCGTGCTGGACGCCATGGTGGAGACGGCGGCCTATACCCTGGAAAAGGTCGGATGAGATGCGCGTTGTGACTGGTCCAAGAGGAGTTAGCAAGAAGGGCCAAATGCTCCGCCGTGGGAGCAAGCTGGAGTTGGTTCTCCAGCCAACGCAAATTGAACTGGACGAAGTTCACGCGTGGCTCACCAAAGAACATGCGGATACTGGGGAAAGCTTTATTTTTAATTGGACCGTGATTGAAAAGTGCTTTGCTCGGTCCAGCTTTGCCTGCCTCAAGCTTCGAAACGAGACCGTGGCCTTCCTGATTTGGTCGGCATCGGACCGAGTGGCAGAAGTCACTGTGATGGCAGTTCGGCCAGATCTCCGGGGGCAGGGCATTGGCGCCCACTTCATCGAATTGCTCTTTCCCATATTGCACAGTCAGTTGGGAGTTCTGGTTTTGAAGCTTGAATGTATGCCGACTTCCAGTGAACCATTCTGGCGCAGTCATCAGTTCCTTGATTTCCCACCGAACTATTACCCCGCGAAGGATTCGGGCATCCATCTCTTCAGGTCCTTGATCGAACCACCGATATTGGCTGCTGCCCGAAACGCCTCGGCTCGCTTGGAGCTATGGCATAAACAACCTCATGAGGTCAAAACTAGCGAACCGGCGGATGAGGTGATTGATCTTCCGCTTGATGGGGTAGGTCGATTTGCACAAACTGCCGCAATTCCTGCGAACACCGAATGGAAGGCCCGTCTCACATACCCCGGGTTGCCTACGCAAGAGGGGAAGGTGAAGTATCTTTTTGCGCGCTCATGTCTAGAGAGTGGCTTCATTGTGGGAATCCCCATTCTTAGCCAAGAAGCCTCGCAGGGGAATGTGTGACTCAGACCACCCTGTTTCTCCGGCTCACAGCAGAAGCCGACAAAGCCATGGCTTTGAATGAAGCTTTAGAGAACCGAGAGCATCCACTGCGATTCGAAACAGAGTCTAGGTCCTTCAAACTTCTGGAAGGATCACCATTCGCTTACTGGATTAGCGATCGTGTGCGATACATTTGCGGTGAATTAACTCCGTTTGAATCCTCGGAAAGAATGGCTCGGCGAGGGCCTTCGACTGGGGATGATCAATGGCGAATTCGCGGATGGTGGGAGGTCCAGCCAACAGTCGAAGGACAGGAATGCCGATGGCCGCTTCTAGCAAAGGGCGGCAGCTTTTCACGGTATTACTCCGATGTTTCCCTGGTCGTGGCTTGGGATTCTTCTCGCGGTACTTTTCGAGGATTCCTTGGGAGGCCTGGGCGGCTGACAGAAAAACCAGAATCTGCGGATTATTTCTTCCGCCCCGGTCTCACCTGGTCAAGAAGGTCTCAAAAGGGATTAAGTCTAAGAGCACTGCCCAAATCCTGCTCCTTTGCTGACATCGGGCCCACCGCTTTTGTGGAGGGGAACGCTCCCAACCAATTGCTAGCCCTCCTTGCATTAATGAATTCTCAAATATTTTGTGGATTGGTACAACTCCAATCAGCGTTCGGAAAATACGAAGTCGGCATGATACAGCGAACACCATTACCCGGTCTTGATGAGGCCACGAATTCCTACCTTTCGGACCGAGCTCGGGAAATTTGGGCACTTAAGCAACAGCGAGATCAGGTTACAGAAATCAGCCATGTCTTCTTGCTACCAGCATTTTTGATGGTTGATGGCTCCACGTTGATTGGCCGTGCGAGTAAGTGGAGCAGCCTGATTCAGTGTGAAGATGCTGAAATCGAGCGCCTCCAAACAGAGGTTAATGAGAAGTGCTGGGAGCTATATGACATTCAGGGTTCTGACCGCCGAGCACTTCTAGATCCTGCTGTTGTTTCTATCGAATCAACAGACGAAGATGAGCCCACTGGGGATGAAGTCGAGGATGACGGTGGCATTTCAGCAGCGCCCGAAAACCTGGCTGCAGACCTGGCCTCTTGGCTATTCGGCACAGCGATAGGCCGTTGGGATTCGAATCTGGCCAACAGTAAAGGATCGGTGCCATCGTTACCTGGCCCTTTTGACGAACTGTCCCCCGTCAGTCGGGGCATGCTGATAGGCGCCGATGGCCTCCATCCGGCGAAGGACGCCTTGGGACAGTTCTCCCCCCAGCATGACCTGCTGGTGGATGACGAGGGCCATGGCCTGGATCTCGTGCAACAGGCGTTAACTGTATTGGCCCAGGTCGCTGGCGCTCAGGCCGAGGCCTGGCAGCAGGAGCTGGAAGGCCTGTTGGGTAGCGACCTCCGCACCTGGTATCGCCGCACCTATTTCGAGCGCCACCTCAAGCGGCATTCCAAAAGCCGCCGCAAGGCACCCGTCTACTGGCAACTGGGCACCAGCTCGGGCAGCTACTCGGTGTGGCTCTACTACCCGCGTCTCACGAAGGACAGTCTCTACCGGGTCCTGAACGAGACGGTGAAGCCCAAGGTGCAGCAGGAGGAGCAGCGTCTGGCCCAGCTGCGGCAGGCCCAGGCGCGCGCTAGCGAGGTCGAGGCTCAAGAAACCTTCGTCGAGGAGCTGCGCAGCTTCCAGGAGGAAGTGGCCCGGGTAGCCCCCCTCTTTGATCCGAACCTGGATGATGGCGTCCTGCTGAATGCCGCCCCCCTCTGGCGTCTCACCCCCCACAATGGCTGGCGCAAGGACTCCAAGGCCGCCTGGGAAGCCCTGGCCAAGGGCGAGTACGACTGGGCGCACTTAGCCCTGAAGCTCTGGCCGGAGCGGGTGATTCCAAAGTGCGCCAAGGAGCGCCACCTGGCCCTGGCCCATGACCTCGAAGCCGCCCTGAAGACCCAGTCAGTGCCAGCTCTCATTGCCCAGTACACCCGGCCCGCCGTGCAGGGAGCATTGGCTCAGCTCCAAGGGGCTCCTGCCATCGGCAGTGGCGGGCGTGGAGCCAAGCCCAAGAAAGCCCCTGGCCGTCCACCCAAAGGCACTTCCTGAAGCCGGTCTCTTCTCGTCCCCCTGAAAGGCCCTGAGCATGCACGCACTGCACGAGCACCTGGTTGCTATCCTGCTTCCCCACCTGAAGGCCGCAGGCACCGTGGTTTGGTACGATCCCCGACGAGAATTTGAACCCTTCGTGGCGGAACTGGCCAAGAGCGAGCTGGTGGTGGATCTGGTCACGCCCATGGACGTGGGTGGCTTCGCAGCCCACTTGCTGGTCTTCGGCCACTCCTATTTCGCCACCAAGGTGGCGGCGGAGCCCTGGGTAACCGGGGACCAGGGTGCCCCCCTGGTGATCTACCTGCCCGGCGAGACCTGGGACCCGAAGGGTTCTCTGCTAATGGAACTGGATCTGGCCGGCAAGCGCTGGGATCCGTCGCTCAAGCGCGAGGCACGCCGCTGCCTGCAGAAGGCCGGCTACAGCGAGGGCACCATCGACGAGCTGCTCAAGACCGAGAGCCTGGGCTACCTGGACCTGGTGACGCTGTTGGCCGAGCAGGGCGGCAGCACCCAGGTGAATCTGCTGCGCACCGTGTTCGACCAGGAGGACGCCGAGGCCCTGCTGGCGACCTGGCTCGCGGAACCGAGTCGGGACGCAGCCATCCTCGCCAAGGGCGCCGTGGGCGAGTTAGAGAAGCTGGTGACCCAGCGCCTGGGGGCGCCCTTCGCGACCGAAGGCCTGGCCAAGGCCCGCGCCAAGCTCTGGCGGTACCTGCTGGTGCAGGAATTCCTCGCCGACTGGAAGGGGGCCTCTGTGCCCGCCCTAGCCCAGGAGGGGAAAGCTTCGAAGAAGGAGGAACTGGAGCGCATCCACAAGATCACGACCAGGCTCCGCCGGGGGCAGCGGGCTGCCTATGCTGCCCAGGCCGACGCTGTGGAACAGGCCCTGGGCTTGGCGCAGTTGGGGCTCGATCCCGCCAACCTGGGCCGGACGGACACCTTCCGCTTTGAGGAGCGGGCCTTGTTCCACCAGGGCGCAGAACTGGTGATTGCCGGCCAGTACGGCGCCGCCGAGCAGTTAGCGGTGGATCGCCTGGACAGTTTCTGGGTGGAGCCCGCCCGGGCCGCGCAGTGGGAAGTGTGCCGGCGGATGGCGGTACTGGGCCAACACCTGCAGACGGCCGAGACAGGCCTGAAGGCCTTGAAGGGCGAGCCCCAAGCCTGGGTCGCTTGGTACGTGGACGGCCCGCAGGCTGCCGCCCAGGTGGACCAGGCCTACCGGGAACTGGAAACCACCGTGGCCAGTCTGGAGGATGACCCAGAGGCGGCCAAGGCCTATGCGGTAACTCGGCAGCGCTATGTGGCCTTCGTGCAGGCGGCGACCACGGGCTTCACCCAGGCCCTGCGGCAGAAAGCCTGGCAGGTGGCGGGCGTGCTCCCCCAGACCCGGGTGTATGCCGACGTGGTACAGCCCCTCGCGGGCAAGACGGCCTTCTTCCTGGTGGACGCCATGCGCTTCGAAATGGGCCTCTCCCTGGCAGCTCGGCTGGCGGAGCGGGTGGACGAGCTGCGCCTGACCCCGGTGGTGGCGGCTCTGCCGACCATCACAACCGTGGGCATGGCGGCCCTGCTGCCTGGGGCCGCCGCGAGCTTCGCGGTGGTGCAGGTGGGCAACAAACTGGGCGCCCAGGTGGACAAGGTGTTCCTGCCGGACCAGGCGGCCCGGAAGAAATACCTGAAAGAGCGGGTGCCGAGCAGCGAGGACCTGGACCTGGGCTCGGTTCTGGAGGATTCGGTCGAGAAACTGAAGACTCGGCTGGCGGCTGCCACCCTGGTGCTGGTGCGCTCCCAGGAGATCGACGCCGCCGGAGAGATTGGCTTTGGCCCCATGGCGCGCCGGGTCATGGAGGGACTGCTCACCACGGACTTGGTGAAGGCCATCCAGAAGTTGCAGCGGGCGGGCGTGACCCAGTTTGTCCTGTGTGCTGACCATGGGCACCAGTTCGCGCGAACCAAGGGCGATGATATGAAGCTGGAGTCCCCGGTGGGGCAGCATCTGGAAGACCACCGGCGCTGCATCATTGGGCACGGCCTGGAAGTGGGGCCTGGCACCGTCAAGGCCACCGCGGCTGAGTTGGGCTACCCCGGGGCCTTGGACTTCCTATTCCCGGTGGGCGCCGGCGTGTTCAAGGCTGGGGGCGATCTGGCCTTCCATCATGGCGGCCCGAGTCTACAGGAACTGATCGTGCCCTTGCTGACCTTCCGCGCCAAAGCGAGTCCGGAGGTAGCCTCGGAAACCACCCAGGTGCGCTTGACCTGGGCGCCTGAGGCCATTACCAACCGGATCTTCTCGGTGCGGGTGGAACTACAGGCCGGCCTCTTTGGGGGGGCGGTCAAGGTGCATCCCGTGCTGCTGGCTGGGGACCGACTGGTGGGTGAGGCCCTGATCGTGAAGGACGCTACCCTGGACCCGGCCACCCACCAGGTGGCCCTGGAACCAGGCCAGGAAGCTGAACTGTACTTCCAAGTCGCCGATAGCCTGGAAGGGCCCCTCCACGTACAAATCTCGGATCCGCAGACGGATCAAGTGCTCGCGAAATCCAAACCCCTCCCCATTTCCCTGGCGATCTGACTATGGCTACCCCGCTGACGCGTGACCCCCTCGACGACAAGGTGAACCGCATTCTGGCGGGCAAGGTGGTGCGCAAAGACCTGGTCCGCAAGGTGAAGGTGGGCGCCAATGTGCCCGTGTTCGTGCTGGAGTACCTGCTGGGGAAGTACTGCGCCTCCTCGGACGAGACGACCATCCAGCTGGGCCTGCAGGTGGTCAACGACACCCTCTCGAAAAACTACATCCGGCCGGATGAGGGGCTGCGGGCCCAGAGCCGGGTGAAGGAATCCGGCACCTACAGCTTCATCGACAAGGTCAAGGTCCGCCTGGTGGATTCCGACTACTGGGCCGAGGCCAACAATTTTGGGCATAAGCATCTCCACATCCAGACGCATTACGTCGTGGAGTACGAGCGGCTCCTGACGGGCGGCGTCTGGGCGCAAATCGAGCTGCGGTTTGAGTACGACGAGGAATCCAAGGGGAAATTCCCCTTCTGGATCGACAAACTCACGCCCATTCAGATCGCCAGTTTCGATCTGGAGGAATACCGCAAGGCCCGCCTGGAATTCACCACGGACGAGTGGCTCGATTTCCTCCTGCGTAGCCTGGGCTACGAGCCGACAGTGATGGAGCGGCGCCTCAAGCTGCTGTTCCTCCTGAGGCTGATTCCCCTCACGGAGCGGAATTTCAACCTGGTGGAACTGGGCCCCCGTGGTACCGGCAAGAGCTATGTCATCCAGGAGATCAGCCCCTACGCTTCGTTGCTCACCGGACCGACCACGGTGGCCAACCTCTTCGGCCATATGAATGGTAAGCAGAAGGGCATGGTCCAGATTTGGGATCTGGTGGGCTTCGACGAGGTGGCGGATCTCCAGAAGATGCCCAAAGAAGTCATCACCACCATGAAGACCTACTGCGAGTCGGGCACCTACCAGCGCGGCCAGGAGGCCACCACAGGCGATGGCTCCATTGCCATGTTTGGCAATACCAACCAGCCCATCGACGTCATGGTGCAGTCAGGGCACCTGTTCGAGCCCATGCCCGAGGTCATCCGAGACGACATGGCCTTCATCGACCGCCTGCATTGCTACCTACCTGGGTGGGAAATCCCCAAGATGCGCAATGACCTCTTCACGGACCACTACGGGTTTGTGGTGGATTACTTGGCCGAAGCCCTGCGGGAACTGCGCAAGCACAATTACACCGAAGTGATCGACCGCCACTTCTCCATGGGGGCCCACCTTAATGCACGCGACCGCAAGGCGGTGCGCAAGACCGTTTCTGGCTTGATGAAAATCCTTTACCCACATGGCGAGTGCACCCAGGACGAACTGGCGGAGCTGCTGGAGCTCGCCATGGAAGGCCGGCGCCGAGTGAAGGAACAACTCAAGAAGATGGGCAGTTTCGAGTACTACCACACGAGCTTCAGCTACACGGTGCAGGAGACTGGTGAAGAGCGCTTTGTGTCGGTCCCCGAGCAGGGGGGCCGGGACCTGATCAATCAGGACCCCCTGGCGCCCGGCACGGTCTACGCCGCTGGGGTCTCTGCCGATGGAACCGTGGGCCTCTACCGGGTGGAGGTCACCCTCGCGGCGGGGACCTCGAAGCTGAAACTGGCCGGAGGCATCAGTGGTGCCACGAAGGAGGCCCTGCAGCGGGCTTTCGGCTACCTCCTGTCGCACAAGGCTGAGCTCAGTGTCGCGAAGGATGTCGACACCAGCGACTTCCACGTGGAGGTTGTGGACCTGCTCAACAATCGGTTGGAAGTCGAGCCGGGCATCGCCTTCTTCGTGGCCTTCATGTCAGCGCTGCGCAAGGCCCCAGTGGCTCCGGCGATGTTGATCCTTGGCGACCTCAGCATTCAAGGGAATCTCAAACCCCTGCGTAGCTTGGTCGAACCACTGCAGGTGGGCATGGACAATGGGGCCAAGCGCGCCATGATCCCCATCGAAAATAAGCGCAGCTTCCTGGAAGTCACCGGGGATGTCGTGGAGAAGGTAGACCCAGTGTTCTTCGGAGATCCGAAAATGGCGGCGGTAAAGGCGCTTGGCTGAATTTCGCCGAGTTCCAGACTTCATGGACGATTTCGAGGAGCCTTATGGAAAGCCAGATCGCTCTCATCCAGGCCAAGCATATTCCAGCCGAACGGATTCAAATCCGCGTGGCCGCAGAGGAGCAGGCCCGCCAGCACTTGCTAAAATTTCTGATCGAACCTACCCAGGAGCATTTGAAAGCCGTACTGGTTGAGGCCGATTACGACCGCAATAAGGCAGGGAGCAAGGTCCAAGATCGGTTTGGCCTGGCCTTCCGAGGTATCAACGGTAATGGCCTCCTTAGCCATGTGCAGGAAGTCGTTACCTGGGTTCGTCAACTCTGGGAGACGCCGGAAGAAGATTGTCCAGAGCTCATGGAACAGTTCTTGAAGGATGGTTCGATTCCTGGAGCAGGTCCGGCCTTTGTCAGTTTGGTCCTTTATCTTCGCAATCCGGAAGCCTTCACTTTGTGGCTGGGATCGATGGTGAAGGGGCTGGAATTGGTGGATGGGAAAGCTTACGGAGGCAAAAAAACCGCCGACCAATATAAACGCTATAACCAGGCTGCCAATGAATTCAGGAGGAAGTACCAGCTCGAACCCCAGGCGATGGACATCGTCTTGGTGGTTTTGAATGAGGCCAACAAAAAAGCGGGACTTGAACCAGGCGACCCGGAGCTGAAAGGCGAGGGTGGGGCTGCGGCCCAAGGCAACACGGGTCCGTTCTCTGCAGAGTGCTTCACGTTGTTAGCTGGTTTACAGGAAACTCCGACGTATGCGTTCTATCAGGCCCACAAGACTGCTTTGCAAAATCTGGTACAAACGCCCTTCCAAAGACTATTGCGGGAGGTGGTCAACCGGCTCCCCACGGCCATGCTGCCCCATCTGGAGACAGAGAAGAAGCTCTTTGGACGCATTCCGAAAAATGACTATGGCCAAGGCGGGGCCTACCCCTTTTACTGGGGCGCACTTTACCCCAAAGGTGGCAAGCGCATTGGTGATGCTCAGTTATATGTGCTGATCAATTCGACTGCCTTGAAAATCGGCTTCTGGCTGCCCGACGAGCAAATCGAGGCGGTCAAGCGCTTCGTTGAACAGGCGCCACTGCACGTCGAGCAACTCATCGAATTGGTAGGAGAGGTTGCTACTGCGCCCGACCTTGGCTTCGGCATTGATAGCCAAGATCGAGCTATTGCTGGGTTAACTTGCACTAATTGGCTGAAGAACCCGAAGGCTTATGGCATTCGGGTTGAATTGTTGCTCGCGGCGGAAGTAACCCAGAACTTGACGGAAGAAGATCTGATTGCCAAGGTTGCTCGGCTCTTTGAGGACCTTTTCCCCTTCTTCCAATTAGCCGAAGGTCTTGAGCTTCCGATCATCCACGATCCTGAGGCAGATGAAGATCTGTTGGGTTGGAATCCCCCCTATTCCATCGCCAACTGCGCGGGCGACACCATGCTTGGGATCGAACTACTGGAGCGTTGGCTTAGGGCCATTATGAGGAAGGGTCAGGCTGTACTGTACGGCCCTCCCGGCACCGGGAAGACCTTTGTGGCCAGGCGGCTGGCCCGGCATTTGGTGGAGGAAAGTGACGGACTCATCGAGCTCGTCCAATTCCACCCGGCCTATTCTTATGAGGATTTCATCCAGGGGATTCGTCCAGAGAGCCGGCCAGATGGTGGTTTGTCCTACCCCACGGTGCCAGGCCGGTTCATGAAATTTTGTGAACAGGCTGCCAAGCGAAAAGGAACCTGTGTCCTGATCCTGGATGAAATGAACCGCGCCAACCTCTCCCAGGTCTTTGGTGAGTTGATGTATCTCCTCGAGTACCGAAATGAGGACATCCAACTCGCTGGTGGCAACTTACTCCGCATTCCCCATAACGTGCGCGTGCTTGGCACCATGAACACTGCGGACCGATCCATTGCTTTGGTTGACCATGCCTTACGGCGCCGGTTTGCCTTCCTTCAACTCCGACCAGATTACGATTTGCTGAAGCGCTATCAGGAGAACTATGAGTTTAATGCCGAAGGCCTGGTGACGATACTGCAACAAATCAACGCCACCATTCAGGATCCACACTTCGAACTGGGCATCACCTACTTCCTGCGGGAAGAACTGGGCAAGGAACTGAAGGACATCTGGGAAATGGAGATCGAGCCCTACCTGGAAGAGTTCTTCTATGATCAGCAGCACAATGCGGAGAATTTCCGTTGGGCCAAAGTGCAGAACCAAGTGCTCCCATCTTGATGGAAACGACTCGCTGGGTATGGTCAGAATGGGAGACCGTTCGTCTCCCTAGCACGGACTTGACTGATGCCTTGGGGAAGGCCGTCTACTCTCAGTACCCACGCCAGATCCAAGTCACCTACCCTAGCCAACAAACTTGTGGTGCGTGGGAATTCACGCCCCAGGGCTGGGTTGGGGTGCTGCCACTTGGGCCCCACCAGGTGCTGTCCATCCAGCCCAAGGCACCAATCCAGAATGTCTTTCGAATGTGGTCTCAGGTTCATCACTCAAAGGACCTCCGTTTCCTCGAAGGCCTGGTCACTACCAGCAGTGATGAGAGCTTCACCGGCCCCCTGGTTCAATTATTGGTAGATCTGGTCCAAAAACGCCTGCAGCAGGGCCTATTTCGCTCCTATTTGGAGCGCCATTGTCGACGAAGTGTTCTGGCCGGGCGACTGGACATCCCTAAGTTTGTTGCGATGCCGTGGCGGGCAGACCTTCCCTGCAAGGTCAATGAGCAGACTTCCGATCTTACAGACAACCAGATCTTGGCCTGGACCTTTCACCAACTCAGTCGGACGAGCCTTGGGCGAATTGATCTGCAACAGCAAGTTCGGAAGGTGCACCGTGACCTGACCGGTGCTACCAGCTTATTGCCATTTGGCCCGAGTGATTGCCAGGGGCGTTCGTATCACCGGCTCAACGAGGACTACGAACTTTTGCATGCCTTGTGTGGGTTTTTCCTTGGGGGCACATCACCCGAACATCGGCTAGGGGAGCACCTCATGCAGGCCTTTCTCGTGAATATGGCGGCACTGTTTGAAGGGTTTGTGGCGGCTTGGTTAGAGAACCACCCACCGCCTGGCCACTACCTAAGGAAGAAGGTGGCGCTGCCCTTCGGTGGGTACGTGGCCGATATGGTTCTGTTTGATAGGGCAGCCGACCAACCAGTGATGGTCCTGGATGCAAAATATAAGTGTGAAGTCGCACCCTCCTCGGAGGATGTCCATCAGGTGCGAAGTTACGCCCAGGCCTTTAATTGTAAGGATGCTGTCTTGATCTATCCTATGGCGCCAAAGCAAGTGCTGGAACAACACCACACGATTCGCACCAGGTCAGCGGTCTTCCGGCTTGATCAGTCCCTGGATTCAGCTGGCAAGAGCCTGGTGGATAGTCTGTTGCCAATGCTGGTTCCTTGCTCCGGGCAGACGGCCTAGCCAAGGTTGCATGGCTGTGGCTGGCATTTCACCGAACCGGAGATTGTTGGTCATGGATTGTCGAACCCTAGACCAACCAGACTTAGCAAGCGAAGGGTGACATTTCGAAGGTGCTCACTGCTGTGTTCACTTGGGGGCTCGTCGGCGCGGTTCAGGTCGATTCGGTACGAGATTGCCGAAATTCCCTGTACCCGGGACTTCTGGCAACCCGAGTCACCCTATGCTCTAGCAATGCCCGAACTCCCAGAAGTTGAAACCACGCGCCGAGGCCTGCTTCCCGAGTTGAAGGGTCGCCGGATCACGGCAGTAATCCTGCGGCGTCCTGACCTGCGTTGGCCGATCCCGAAGGAAATCGCGGGGCTCTTGCCGGGCCAACCCATCCTGGGGTTGCGGCGCCGGGCTAAGTACCTGCTACTCGATCTCGAGCCCGGGAGTGGCCTGTTGCACCTGGGCATGTCGGGTTGCCTGCGGATGGTACCCAAAGATTTTCCAGCGGGGCGGCATGACCACGTGGACCTGGTGCTCGATTCCGGCCAGGCCCTCCGCTTCACTGATCCACGCCGCTTTGGCTGCCTGCTCTGGCAGCCGAAAGGGGAACTGCATGCCTTACTGAGGAACTTGGGACCAGAACCATTGACCTCGCAGTTCACCGGAGAGGTTCTCTTCGAGGCCAGTCGAGGACGGACTGCCAGCATCAAGACGTTCCTTATGGACCAGGGAATCGTGGTGGGAGTCGGAAACATTTACGCAGTGGAAGCTTTGTTCCGGGCTGGGATCGCCCCTGATCGGGCCGCTGGTAGTGTGTCGCGGAAACGGTATGCAAGGCTTGTGCAAGCGGTCAAAGCGATCCTGACCCAGGCCATCCGCTCTGGTGGCACCACCCTGAAGGACTTCCGGCATCCCGATGGCATGCCCGGCTATTTCAAGCAGGAGTTGGCGGTTTATGGCCGGCAGGGGGAACCCTGTCTGATTTGCGGTCGAGCGCTGTGTGGCAACCGGCTTGGGAATCGGGCCACCGTTTGGTGCGCGTACTGCCAAAGGTAACTCTGCGTACAATTCTCAAAGTGCAGAAAATGAACCAATCACCGCCGCTCCGGAAAATCAAAAGCAGGGATGTCCATTTCAAAAAGATTTTTCCGTGGGAATTCATACTTATAGTGAATCAGGCTCCCGTTTAAGGTTGCGATTCGTTGAGCAAAATAAAGGCCAAGCCCGCGACCTGTACCTAATTGGCCGCGAATCCCCTTGTGGAATATTTTATCACTAATTGATTTAGGTATCTCATCTCCTACACTTTCAATCGAGAAAAAAACCGACATGGCTTCTGGTTTATCGATAACTCTGATTTTGATTTCGGTATCAGGATCACCATATTTGATGGCATTTTCAATCAACAGTAGTGGAATTAGTTCAAATGACTCGTATACTCTGCAGCGTCCATGGGAGGGGCCTATCGGTGCTCGAATAGTCTTACGATTTGCCAAAGCAACATCTTTGAAGACCCATGAAAATCGATCTAATAGTCTGTAAATTGGTTTGAGTTGCAATTCACCAGAAACTACTGAATCCAGATTCACAGAAATAGGTGCTAATTCAAAGCATTTTTCAATGAGTTCGATGGCTTTTACAAGCTGCTTTTGTTTTTGTGGCAGACGTTCGATCTTCTCTTTATCCGAAGCGCCTTGTACATCCATATATAGAGATTCCGAATACCGCAATGCTGCATTTACTGGCCATTGAAGATTATGAATAATGTAATCAACTGTTATTTGATTATTGCTTTTAATGAATTCG
>CAIYNT010000127.1 GCA_903927605.1 uncultured Holophagaceae bacterium | reverse complement strand
CTCCATTGGCGGCGCCATCGCGGGCATGCAGGCCATCACCCAGAACTCCAAGCAGATCGGCAACATCCTCACGGTCATCACCGAGATCGCCAATCAGACCAACCTGCTATCGCTGAATGCCGCCATCGAGGCCGCCAAGGCCGGAGCCCAGGGCAAGGGCTTTGCTGTGGTGGCCGAGGAAATCCGCAAACTGGCGGAGCGCTCCGCCCAGGCCGCCAAAGAGATCAGTGCCCTCATCCAGGAGAGCACAGACCGCGTGGCTGTGGGTGCCTCAGCTGTGGGTTCAGTGAACCGAGCACTGGGGGCCCTGGAGACCTCCATTCGCGACAACGCAGAGCGCATCCGAGCCATCATCGACGCTACAGAGGCCCAGGCCCGTGCCACCGAAGAGGTGGTGGAGGCCGTCGGCACCACGGCGCGACTTACGGAGCGCAGCGCCTCCGCCACCACGGAACTGGCCTCCAGCCTTCATGAAACCACCCGCACAGTGGAGGACCTGGCCCAGGGCTCCAATCACCTGAAAGAACTCGGCGCGCGCTTCCGGCTAGCCTAATGTTGGTCGGCAAAAGCACGAGCAGCATTACAGGTCTAGCAGTGTGGTTCAGGGTGATGAAATAACAAATTGTTCCACCATGTTTAGCCGTAAGGAACATTGCGGTTAAACCTGGGCAGGCTCCCCTGCTGTCGTGATCATCCCGTCCTCCATCTCAAAAATGGTATCGAAGATATCCAGGGTGCGGTGGTCATGAGTCACCACGATTACTGCCGTTCCCTGCTCCTGGGCCACTTTGCGAAACAACTCCATGACTGCCCTTCCACGCTGACTATCGAGGGCGGCGGTGGGCTCATCGGCCAAAATGAGGGGAGGCCTGGGCGCCAGGGCTCGAGCGATAGCTACGCGCTGCTGTTCACCTCCAGATAGCTGCTCTGGGTAGTGATCGGCCCGGCCCCCAACACCCAGATAGTCGAGCAACTCCTGGGCCCTGGCATGGGTTTCCGGCCCTTCCATATCGTTGATGGCGAGGGCCAACCGGACATTCTCGTGGGCGGTCAGGAATGGGATGAGATTCGATTTTTGAAAGACAAACCCGATCCGGCTTCGGCGCAGGGCAGGGAGGTCTCCGAATTCAACACCATCCTGGACAACTGTTTCCCCCAGAAGCTGGATGAGCCCCTTCTCTGGCGGATTCAGCAGTCCCAGGGCCGTCAGGAGGGTGGACTTTCCCGAGCCGCTGGGTCCCAGCAGGGCCACCACCTCGCCGCTGTGGGCGATTACCGAAACACCGCGGAGCGCCTTCACTTCGGTGCTGCCTTCTCCATACGTTTTATGTAGGTTCTCAGCTCGAATGGCTTCCATCATCAACCTGCCAGGATGAGGGTTGCGGGAATACGCAGGGCCCTGGCTATGCCAGCTGCGCTGGCCGCAAGCACCAGGAACAGGATGAGGATCCCGACGCTGAGATATTCGGCAGGCCCGAGAACCACCCGCCGTGGGAAGTGTGGGAATGCCACAACCGATAAGAAAAGGGCAAATCCGTACCCGATGGCACCTAGCAGGAGGGCCTGGTGCGTCACCAACTTGACCACCACGGAAACCCTTGCTCCCATAAGCTTGAGCAGAGCGATGTCGTGGGTCTTCGCCACGGTCATGGTGTAGATGATCAGGCTGACTACGATGCCTGACACGACTGACAGGATGGCTCTGAACAGCCCAAGCTGTTGCCTGGACTTTTCCACGACCCCCTTCAGCAACAGGTCGCGCTGACCCTGGGTCGTGTAGGCGCTGAGATCAGGAGACAGATTTAACTCCAGGGCGACCTCTTCAGCATTCATTCCAGGCGCCAGGTTGAGAAGAATGGCATTGGCTGGGGGTGGGGACAGGACGGGAAGGACTGAACGTTCGTCCCGCAGGCGGTCCTCCAAGAGGGGGCTATCCAACTCCGTGTGTGCCAGTCGTGCCAGCCGAGCCTCTCGCTCCAGGCGCCGAGCCTCAGGTGCCTGCCAGTTGATGATGGTTCGAGCATCCAGTTCGGTGGCGAAGAGCAGGCCATCGCCCGAAGACGAGATCATTCCTTTGGTGAGTCCCACGACCATATAGGTTTCATCCCCAAGCGTCACTAGTTCTCCTGGTTCGAGGCCGAGGCTGAGGTCGGCGATGAGCTCACGGTGCGCAGTTGCCAGGCTGCGGCCCCTGACCATTTGAAGGGACTGGCCACGGTCTCCGGGCCAGGAAAGCCCTACTACTGTCATCCGGAGTGCCCTATCTTTATGGGTTCGCTGGATGGACGCCGTACTGAAGGATCTGGCGGAGCGGACGACCTTGGTTGCCATCAGGCGCTCTTCCCATTCCGGCGGAACCGTCGATCGTTCAGCAAACGGGCCCCGAGTATCTCGCTGCACCACCCAGATGTCTGCGCCCATTCGGTCTACGAGCAAGGTGGCGTCCTCGACCAAGCCACGATAGATCCCCGTCATGGCCAGCACGACCGCAAAGAGCAGTCCCAGGCCCAGGGCGGTGGCACCGAAGCGGGCCTTCTGTCGGCGGAGGTCCTTGAAGGCGAGGTTCACGCCCCCTCCTGAACCGTCACACGCCGTCCGATGCCCAGGCTTGTGTTTGTGGGTGAGCGCAGGACCAGGTCACCTGCGGCCAAACCCATCTTGATCTCGACAAATTCGCTGCCCTTGGAGCCCAGGGTAGGGTTTACGCGGCGAACTCTTCCATCCCTGTCCACGAATATCGAACCATCAGCATTCAGGAAAGCCAGTGGAACCCGCAGGGTCCGTTCCGGGCCCCTGGTCTGGATCTGCACATCGGCACGCTGACCCATGGCGAAGACTGGTGGGAGTTCCAGCAGTTCGACATCCACCAGGAGTTCGTGAGTCTGCCGGTCGGACTGGCGACCGATTCGATCCACCCGTCCGGGGAAGACCTTACCCGGATGGGATCGTAATCCGATCCTGGCCACCTGACCAATCTGAAGGGCTCCCAAGTCACTTTCATCGACCCAGGCGCGGACCCAGATCTTACGCGTGCTTACCACCGTCAACACAGGCGTGCCGGCCGTAACGATGTTCCCTGGCTCACGCAGTCGTCGCGTGAGCAGGCCATCCACGGGACTGACCAGACGACCTTCCTGAAATGCCAGCCGCTGGATGGCTTCGGTCCCCTTGGCCAAGGATTCTCCACGCTGGGCCTGGTTCCCGACAGACCCCATGGCCTGGACCGTTGCCTCAGTGACCTTGAGGCGCTCTTGGGAGGCATCGAGATCAGCTCTGCTCAGGATGCCCTGGGCATGAAGATTCTTGATCCGCTCAAAGTCGGATTGGGCCCGATGAAGGGAAGCGCGGGCTTGCGAAATGTCTGCCTCGGCCTTGCCAATGCTGGCTTGCGCGACGCCACGTGCGGCTTGGGCCACACCGAGTTGCTCCCTGAGGTCATTGGGATCCAGATGCCCGAGTATCTGCCCCTGAGTGATCGGAGCACCTTCGTCGAAGGGAAGATCTTGGATTCTGCCTCCGACTTTGAAGGCCAGGGGAACTTCCTGCACGCTTTCGAGGGTTCCAGTGCCTCGGATCTCCAATGAAACCGGTCCAAAATCGACCCTTGCTGCTCTGGCATTTACAGGAAGAAGAAAGCGGATCCCCACCACAAGCAACAGAATGACGGGGGGAATCATGGCTAGACGGCGGATGGAACGTCTTTTCAAGAACTCAGGCAGGTTCATTTCAAAAACTCCGGGAGGGGGTAAGGGGCAAGCAACTCAATGAGGGTTTTGAATACGTCACTGGCCTTGGGTGGCTTGCCCAACCCCGGTGGCTGAGCGCTCAGGAATACGAGGTGTTGAAGGCTGCCCATCACGATGGGAAGTAGAGCCTTCGGGGTCAGATCGGTCCGAAAATCTCCCCTTTCCCCGCCTTCAGATAGGGCCTGAAGCACGAAAGTTCGTGTTCCACTCACAAGGGTTTGCATCTGCTTCACCGCCTCGGGTGGGAGCGCCAGAGCGAATTGATCGGAAAAAATGAAGCGGGCCACCCCTGCTCGTTGGCCTACGGTGCTGACCCGAGCATGAAACAGTGCCCGGAGGCGCTCCAGAGGTGGCAACTCTGCAGAGGGGTAGGTGTCCGCCACCAGATCAGCGACCCGCTGGGCAGCGGCTCCCAGGATCTTGTCTCTGGTTGCGAAATGACGGAAGGGCGCCCCGGAGCTGACACCTAATTCCTGAGCCAGAGCAGCCGTTGTTAGAGAGGCGATGCCCTTTTCCCCGATGATTTTCAGGGCCGCATCGGCGATTTCGATCTGTTTGGGAGATAGGGTGGGCTGAATTTCGAGCATGGCTAGATTGTAAGTAAGTAATTACTTACTTCAAGTGTAAACTCTATCAACCGGGGACCCTCTTTGTGGCCAGATCCCGGCAGAATTCGGCCTAAATAGTGGTCGGGGACCACGTCATCCAGTAGGAGCCGACTCATGAAACTTGCCCTCGTTATCTACTCCACAGACGCAGAGACTGTGTGGAACGCGTTCCGGTTGGGCGTGTTCGCCCTAAACGAAGGGGACACCGTGAAGGTCTTCCTGCTGGCCAGCGGTGTCGAATGTGCATCCCTGGACCGGGAGAGGTTTCGCGTCATTGCACAGATGGAGGAATTCGTCGCGAAGGGCGGGAAGATCCTGGCCTGTGGCACCTGCCTCAAAATCAGGAACACTGATGGCACTGAACTCTGCCCCGTCTCCACCATGAAGGACCTCTACGAACTGGTTCGGAACTCGGACAAAGTCCTGACGTTCTGATCGGTGCCTAGGGCAGGGTTGAATGTTTCCAGATAAAGTGGCGACACTGAGTATTGAAAAGAAGTTAATGTTGTAAAAAAAGATGTTATTAAAAACAATTGATTAACCATATGAGAATAAGAGACTATTAAATTTGCTGGCCACGAACCAATCCGGCCATGGGAAGAATCATGAGAACACTTGCCTTGATCTTGGTGGCTTCCATCGCAGTGCTTGGGCAGAGTCCCCTCAAGTGGGAACACGACCTGGCTGCGGCTCAGAAAAGAGCCAAGCAGGAAGGAAAGCCCATGTTCGTCGATATCTGGGCCGAGTGGTGTCCCCCGTGCCAGTATCTGAAGACCGTGGTGTTCCCCTCGCCTGAGGCCCAGCAGGCACTTGCCAACTATGTTCCGGTATCCCTGATGACCGAAATGAAGGACCGGCGCGTCATTCCAGACAATGCCAAGGTGGCCCAACGGTTTGGGGTGGATGGTTACCCCACGATGCTGATCCTGGATGCTCAGGGGCGTGAGGTGAAGCGCCAGGTCGGTGCCTTCCAGACGGGGGCCGAGATGAAGGCGTGGCTTCGGAGAAAATGATCCTGAGGCTACGCGCCCCGGCTGGCGATCAGCCAGCCTCTAGAGATCTACAGATACACCATTTGGAAGGGAATCCCATGTCCAGCTCTCCCCGAATCCTGATCGTCGGCGGTGTCGCCGGTGGCGCCAGCGCCGCAGCCCGTGCCCGGCGCCTTTCGGAATCCGCTTCCATTG
>CAIYNT010000126.1 GCA_903927605.1 uncultured Holophagaceae bacterium | reverse complement strand
CACCTATGCTTCGGGATTGGTGAACGCAGGACTTCCTATGGCCTATGTTTCCGCCCAACTAGGGCATGCTGACACTCGGATCACGGAAAAGCATTACGGTCACTTGGCTCCAACCGCCCTCGCAGAATCCATCCGGAAACTGGCGCCTAAACTCGGGCTTGGTGACCCGGCAAAGGTTGTCCCCTTGAAAATCGTCGGTGCTACGGACTGAACCTCAGAGCTTCTGATCGCGTGTGCTCCCCTCTTACTCACTCCACATCATTTGTCGCGTCGATGTCATCGAAAATGCTTTGTGCTCCGCGCGACTTTTCTAGTGCTTCGACATGTCCAAGCGCGCGAGGACTCATCTCAGGCTCTTCTAGTGAACGGGCTGGGACTCAACGGCACCGAGCATGCAGTTGGCTTACGAAATGGATGATCCAAGAGCTGCTTGTTGGAAAGGGACAGGAATCTACCTTCAGCCCTCACCTTCCACGAGTTGAGACAGACGTACGCAAGCATCCTGGTGAACCATGGCGTGGCCCTGGCCTACGTGGCGGCCCAGCTGGGTCACACGGACACCCGAATGTTTGAGCAGTACTACGGGCACCTCTGCCCGAATGCACAGGCAGAAGCCATCCGCAGCCAGGGGCGTCCGCCCGGCTCCGAAGTTGTGCGGTGGTATCCGCGCGATACCGCTTTGGGTCTGGGTCCATGCACGCTGGGCCAGTGGGAGCCTTGGGAACGCGGGCCCGTGTGCCAGCGATAAGGATACCCCATGGGACGTTCAAGACTCAAACAGCAAGCACCGGCCACGCCGCCTACGCCGTTGAAGAAAGTTTTTCACAGCGTGGAAGAGGCGGCCGAAATCCTCAACCTCGGCCGATCAACTGTCTTCACTTTGATCCGGGAGCGCAGGCTCCACACGGCCCGGGTGGGCAAGCGGCGACTCGTTTCCGCCTCCGAATTGGAAGCATTCGCCGTTCGTCTACAAGAAGAGGAAGGGGCCTAACCGTGGCCGCGAAAAGGGCCCTGCTGCAACAGGGCCCTGGGACTAGGTAACAACTCCACTTGAGAAATTACGTCCAGAGAGCCAGGAAGTCAATCGGCTCGACGCAACACCAGCCTGCACCGCAATTCAGAACACCACTCTTCCGAAACGTTTCCCAAACATCAAACCCATTGGAGTCAACCATGGTTCCCTGCTCGACCGCCCAAAAGGCCCAGGCGAAGCCCCGTAATATCGCCAATTCTCGATCAAAATCCAAAAGCAAAACCACGTGCAAGTATGAGGTCTACTGGTCATCCGTCCCCTCCACCAATGAATTGAGCCATCTCATTTGGGGCTGGTCTGTCAAGAAGGTCGGGAGGTCGCGCTGCCTCATCAGTGGCCTCCATTACTGCGTGGCCTGTGCGCTGGCGCGGCTCCTTAACCACCAGGAGCCCAAAGCAAAAGATCTCCAATTCCTGGCCCAGCAAGCCAACGGCAAGCGGTAGGTGCGCTCATGCCGATCCTGACCTGCTCCTTCTTCAACTCCGCCCTGGACAACCAGCCGCACCCCTTCGTCGGCACCTGGGCCGAACTCCGAGATCGCCTCCGCGTGATACGCCATCCCCGTCGGGGAACGGTGGGCAATGAGGCGAAAAAATCTCTTCCGGCCATTAGCGGAACCATCTTCAAACCCGGAACCCGCAGAGCAAGGGAGAACGCGCTCTCTTTGGGTCTGCTCATCTTCGATTTTGACAACGCCATCGAAGCGCCAACTGGTGAATTCTGGCCCGACCTCCGAACGGGGGGTCCCAGCACTCACCCCAAACTGCGGAAGGAGATGATCGGCGACCCGGTCACTTTCGATGAGGTTCAGGAGGTTCTCCGTAAGGCCGCTTTCAACTCCTTCTCCTGGACTACCTGGAGCCACAGCTCCAAGTGGCCCCGATTCCGAGTATTGGTTCCCTTGGCGGAACCAGTGCCATCGCCGGTTTGGGAGGCCGCAGCCGAGTGGGGTATCGAGCAGCTCGGATTCAACGACTTCCGTCGTGCCTTGGACCTGCCGGTACTGCGCGACATCGCCAGGCTGAATTTCCTGCCGGGGGCCCCTTGCCCCGTGATGGTTAAGTGCGGCGAAACCCGCGGAGACCACCTGGAGATCCCCTTGGAGGCGCTGGGCAAGGTCATCGTGTCGGATTCGCCCCACCTGCTGGCTGGGGGGCGAGAGCGAGTGAATCGATGCAAAGAGGGGTACGCCTGGGCTGCACCCCTGCGGGTCGACTTGACGGCCCTGCGGCTGGCCGACCTGATTGCCTCTTGGGGCGTCAGGGTGGGCGCCCCTAGGCCCTATAAGAGTGGCAACAAGTGGCGCACCCACTGCCTGTGGCCGGAAGAGCACACCCACGGCTTGGACGACGATTCGGGGTTCGTGATTCATGAGGTTGGCCGCTGGCCTACCTGGTCCTGTTCCCATACCTGCCATGCCCACCTGGGGCTCGTGGATGTGCTGCGTGCCGTGGGGGTGATCTGATGGACCGCGAAAACGCTCGAGAGGACTACCCCTTACTTTCTCCACCCGAGGCTGAAGAAACTGATGGAGCACCATCCCCACCAGATCCGATGGCGGCTCCAGACGGCGAAGATGACACGACCCAGGAACCTCCGCCAGGTTCAGTTGAACCCGATACCGCAGGACGCCCCAGAGTGAGTGGTTTCGCGTGGCGGCGACGGGGCCTGTATTCCATGAAACCCGGCGGCACTGATGGTGAAGGCAATCCAAGGCTCCCAAAAATGGTCTGGATTGCCCCACCCTTCTCCCTCCCTGGCCTTGTCCGGGATGGGGGCTCTGGTCAATGGCAGGTCCTCTTCGCTTGGCATGACCTCGATGCCGTCCCCCATGAGGAAGCCCTGGCCGTCGAATTGATTACCGGGGAGGGGGCGGAACTGGCCCGGAAGCTTGGCCAAGGCGGCCTGGTTCTTTCGCCTGAGCCCTCAGCCAGGAAGGCGCTGCTTCGCTACCTATGCGGCGCAATTCCGCAGGTCCGCACCCGCGTGCGTCTCGTGGATGCCCTGGGCTGGCAGGGAGGGGCTTTCGTGCTCCCCGGCGGAGAGACCATCGGCCAACCACCAGAGCCGGTGCGCTACGCCGGGGACGCACCCGGTCTTCGTTCCCGGGCCACGGCCGGCTCGTTAATCGGGTGGCAGCAAGGCGTCGCCCGGTATGCGGTTGGCAACTCTCGCCTGGCCTTTAGCCTGGCCTGCGCATTCGCGGGGCCTCTCCTCCGCATGGTCCGCCCGGATGGTGCGGGCGGCTTCAACCTCCAGGGTGCCTCCAGCAAGGGCAAGAGCACGTGTCTGGAGGTGGCCTCGTCCGTCTGGCAGAACCCAGAGCACCTCTCTTCCTGGAGGACCACCTCCAACGGCCTGGAAGGTATCGCTGCGGCCCGGAATGACGGCTTCTTGGCCTTGGACGAGCTGGGCCAGGTGGACGCCAAGGATGCAGGCCCGGCGGCCTATATGCTCGCCAACGGGTCCGCCAAGGCCCGGATGACCCGCGACGGGGGAAACCGCCCCATCAAACAATGGAGATTGATTTTTCTTAGCTCGGGCGAACAAGGGCTGGAGGACAAGCTGTCCGAAGACGGCAAAAGGCCCAAACCCGGACAGGATGTGCGGGTCCCTGACATCCCCTGTCCCTCTAACGGGATGCTTGATGATGCCCACGGTTTTCCAGGCCATGGCCACCTCGCAGAGCACCTCAAGGCGCAGGCTCGCCAGCACTATGGCCACGCGGCTCGGGCCTTCCTCAAGGCCCTATGTGACGAATCGACTCGCTCGGATGTCTTGGAGGCCACGCTGAAGAGCAAGGAGGCCGCCTGGCTCACCGCCGCGGTTCCTGGAGGAGCGGACCCTCAAGTCCGTCGGGTGGCGGGCCGCTTCGCCCTGGTAGCTGTTGCGGGTGAGCTGGCTCAGCGAATGGAAATACTACCTTGGCCAGAAGGCGAAGCCGAGCATGCGGCATTGGTCTGCTTCAAAGCTTGGTTGGATCGTCGCGGCTTCACCGGTGCTTCCGAGGACCACGGGGGCGTCGAGGCCGTTCTCGCCTTCATAGGCCGACACGGGCTCTCTCGGTTTGATGAGTGGGGAGACCGGGACGCCAAGATCATCAACCGGGCGGGAACTCGGAAAAGGGTGGAGGGGGGCGACGGTTGGGACTACTACCTCACGTCGGAGGCTTGGAAGGAAGCCTGTCAGGGGTTCACACCCAAGGACGTTGCCCGCGCCTGCGTCGAGGCCGGAATCATAGAGCCTGGACGGGACGGGAAGAATGCTCAGTCAGTCTCCGTCCCCGGTCACGGGAAAGCCCGGTGTTATGTCATCCGCGCCAATGCCGTATCCCGCCATCCAGAAGGAGGTGGGTCATGAACACTCCATTCATTGAACTAGGTGTTCAGGGTGTTCCCGGTGTTCCACTTCTCGGAACCCTCACCATTACCGGAGATATCCAGAACACCATGGTCCCGCCACATAGTGTTCTGTTCAGGAATGACCTGATTCCTTCCTGCCTCGAGGAACACTTGGGCAATAACAGGAACACCTCCGGGACTTCCTGTGGGTGTTCCAGTCAAACCGGCATGAACACTTGCTCCAGTTTGTGTTGGAACACCTGGAACACGGAGAACACCTCGGGGACTGGGGTTAGGGGGAGACTCCGATGAGTTGGTTGGATCGATTCCTAGACGAATTGAAGTTTGGCGTCCCTCCCGATCTGGCCCTGGAATCACTATGCGCTGGGCTTCCCCCTGAAGATGCCAGGGCGCTTCGTGAAGAGCGCGCGGCCATCCTGGAATTTGATGGGGGCTTGAGCCAGGTGGAGGCTGAGCGCAGAGCGGGGCTGGAGTGGGCTTCAGGACACTCCCTGCCTCGTGAGGAGTAGGAAGTCATTGGTGCATGAGAATTCCGTTTTCAACACCCCCAGGATCTCGGCGGAGGCAGACAGTGAATTGGACAACTTCAAATGAAAGCACTATTACTACCGCTCAAGGGCACGGGGATGGCCCAGGGCAGGGCCCGAATACTTCTGGCTCATCCTGGCCGAAACCCCATCCGTGCGCGCCCAGGCGACCGGCTCGGCTGAAGACCACGAAGATCCCCTGGGATGCGGTCAGGCAGAGGTATGTCACGGGCGTTTCCGGGGCTGTAAACACTGCTCTGGGCACTCGGGAGTGGTCCTCCCTGGCGGAGGTGGCCCGTGAGTTTGGCGCCTCGCTGGGGCGCGTGGAGGCCGTCTCCGCGCGAGATCGGTGGCCTGAGCAGCGGGAGTCCTTCCGTCAGCGCCTCCGTGCAGAGGAGGACCGCTTGCTTCTCAAGCGCCTGGGTTCTAAGCGGGTGCGGGCACGGTACGCCGCGTTCATGCTGGCCGGACAAATTCTCGACCTGGTCGAAGCCCGCCTCAAGCAGGGGGACATATCCCCCAGGGAACTCGCCAGCCTCGCTCGGGCCGCCTTGAAGTCACAGGAAATCTCGGAGGCGGCCATCAATGGCTTTCTCGGTAAGCCCCTGAAACCCAAAGAGGCCAAGAGCAAATTGGATTACTCCTGGCCCTGATCCGCCTAGCGACTGGTTTTGGCCGAAATCAAAATAACAATCGGCCTGCCTATTCCATAATTCGTTTAACCTATTTGCCTTCTCGCAAATAGGAAAGACCCTACGGCCATTGAGGATCACCAGCAAGGCCCTTCGGGACCTCCTCCGAGCGCAAGCGCCCCCGAGAGGGTTCGGGGCCTTGAAGGTCTGCACCTTGGCAGGGGCAGCCTCAGCAGGGCGGTAGAAGGCACCCACGGGGCGGACCTTGAAGCCCACCACGACCTCAGAGTTCCGCATGAAGGTCAGGACCAGGGTGGCTTGCCCGCTCGTTCAAGACAGCAACCTCGCGGGACGGCCTCGATTTGACCGATCCAAGAGGTCCGCCGAATTCCGCGTTTCAAACGCGATTAAGCCGAAGCCCTCAAGTTTGGCGCGATGAGTGCGGATTAACTCCAGCACATTCTTGTGTTCGATCCCGGTGCCTTCGGCGATGGCCAGGGAGGTCATGGTGGGGACGCCCTCCCCGACGGGGGGCTGAAAGGGTTGGAATTCAAATCCGATCCCCCCCCGAAAAATTTTCAACTTGGCGAGATAAGTGCGAACCAGTTTGATGACGCTGGGGTGATTACTCCGGGTCCTTTCCGTGATGGAATCGAATTAGCGGCGCGGTGGGGCAGTGTGTGAGGGGGGATGCGGTTACCGCCTGGGTTGGGTACCAGGTGAGCTGTGATTGGGCTTGAAAATGAAAGGGCGAACGCGAAGAATACTTTACAAGGGTGTCCTGACGGCAGGCGTGCGTGAAACCGCTGGCTGATGCCCGGTAGGCTCGTGGGTCCCAAGGAGGACCCATGGCACTTCAGGAACAGGAACCTCTGCCGCCAGCGGTGAATCGGCTCAAACAGCAGGTCCAGAATTGGCGGAAGGCGAAGGACGGTCAATTCTCGCTCACGCCTGGCGCGTTCTGGGACGCGGCGGTCCCGCTTGCGATGAAGTACGGGGTGTGCAGGATCGCTCGCGCCGTGGAACTGGATTACGGGGGCCTGCGGAAACGGGTGGCAGCACTGGCGGGAAAACCGTGCCCTGAACCATCGATCACCTTTGTGGAGATCCCGGCCTCTGGAATAACAGCGACGGAGCATCCCGCATCTGACCCCCGTCAGAACTCCGCTTCGGAATCCGGCCTGGTGATTGACATCTCCCGGCCCGATGGTGCCCGGATGCGGATCAGCCTGAAACCGGGCACCGACCTGGACGCTGCCGGGATCGTGGCGGCCTTCGTCGGGGGCGGCCTTTGATTCAGGTCACTCCGCAGATGCACGTATTGGTCGCAGTGGAGCCGGTGGACTTTCGGAACGGGATCGACGGCTTGGCGCAACTATGCCGCGAGCGCCTTCGCAGCGATCCCTTCTCCGGCTGGGTGTTCGTCTTCCGCAGCCGGACAGGCCATTCCATCAAGGTCCTGGTCCACGACGGGCTTGGTTTCTGGCTCTGTCAGAAGCGCCTATCAGAAGGCCGGTTCCAGCATTGGCCCGAAGGGAATGGGGAATCCGCGGAGCTGCTTGCCCATGAACTCCAGGTCCTGATCTGTGCCGGAAACCCAGCAACGACCGGCGTTCCACCCGCCTGGAGAGCCTTCAAATGATTGATATGCAACTCGTTTGTATTAACCAGTTGTACTTTTCAGGCTCGCCTGCCAGAGTCGATGACATGGGACGTTCGAGGCAGCGGAAACCGCATCCTTCCACGGCGCTGCCGGGCTGCGTTCCCGTCGAAGTCCAGGAAATGGAACTGGACACCCTTTACGGGTATGTCGCCAAGGCCCAGCGGGAACTCCTGAATGATGCCGAAGCCAAGGCCCTGCATGCTTCCCTCCAGACCTTGGGAGTCCTGATGGAGGAACTGAAGCGCAAGGGGACCACCCTTCGCCGCCTCCAGGCCATGCTGTTCGGATCCAGTTCAGAGAAAACGGACAACGTGTTTCCTCCCGCAGCACCCGAGCCTCCAGCGCCGGGAGATACCCCTGCGCCTGAAGCCCCGGTCGGCCCGGAAACGGCTGGAGAAAAGGCTGGCGAGAAGCCGAAGGCCAAGGGCCATGGCCGCAATCCTGCCTCCTGCTACCACGGTGCGGAGCAGGTCCAGGTGCCTCACCCGGACCTCTCATCGGGGGACTCCTGCCCGGAGTGCCCCAAGGGGAAGGTCTATCCCCTGGCCGAGCCCGCCGTGCTGGTGCGAGTGGTGGGCATGTCGCCGCTCTCGGCCAAGGTGGTGGAGCTGGACCGCCTGCGCTGCAACTGCTGCGGCGAGGTATTCAAGGCTCCAGCCCCGGAGGGGATAGGAGAGGAAAAGTACGACGAGACGGCCACGAGCATGATCTCGATGCTCCGGTATGGCGCGGGCACGCCCTTCTACCGCCTGGCCAAGCTGCAGTCCGGCCTGGGGATTCCCCTCCCGGCAGGAACGCAATGGAAGCTGGCCCTGGAAGCGGCGGGCCTTCTGGAGCCTGCCTTCCAGGAACTGATCACCTGGGCGGCCCAGGGGGATGTGATCTACCAGGACGACACCACCATGAAGGTGCTGTCCCGGCCCGATCTCATGACGAGGGGTACGAAGCAGCGCAAGGGGGTCTATACGTCCGGGCTCATCTCGAAGGCCGGCGAGAACTGGGTGGCCCTGTTCCTCACGGGCATGAACCACGCCGGGGAGAACCTGGCCGAGGTGCTTCGGCGGCGGAAGGCGGAACTGGGCAGGCCCATCCAGATGTGCGATGCGGCCGCGGCGAACACCTCCGGCGACCTGGACACCATCGTCGCCCACTGCCTGGCCCACGCTCGGCGGCGGTTCGTGGATGTGGCGGAAGATTTCCCCGAGGAGTGCCTTCATCTCCTGGAGAGCCTGCGGGAGGTCTACCGGAACGATGCCGAAACCAAGGGCATGTCGCCACCGGAGCGACTCCGATTCCATCAGGAGCACAGCGGGCCGGTGATGGAACGGCTTCGGGCTTGGCTCCAGGACCAGCTCGACCAGAAACGGGTGGAACCAAACTCTGGCCTGGGTTCAGCGATCACCTACATGCTCAAGCACTGGGAGCGGCTGAAGGCCAATGGGGCTCTAAGCTTGCTCAACATAAATTGGTCTCCATTTCCGTGTGGCAAGTGGACGCCTAACGAATGAAGCTAACCGGCTATCCACGCGGAGGTGGCATCGACACCGGCTTGAGGCT
>CAIYNT010000125.1 GCA_903927605.1 uncultured Holophagaceae bacterium | reverse complement strand
GGGCACCCGGAAGAGCTTGGCCAGGAAGATGGAGAGGAAGCCCATAAGGCCTTCGGGCAGGCCCACCACCACCGAAAAGAGCATCAGCGCGAAGATGGCCTTGCGCCAATCCTCTGTGTTTTCCACAAAGAAACCGCCAACCACCAGGATGCCCATGGCCACCACAGGGGCCATGGCCTGGAAGGGACGCGTAGTCTTCTTCACCAGCCCCCGAAGACCTGCTGCCATGGCCAGGGCGAAGCCCAGCCCCGAGAAGAGCTGGAACAGGTGCCGGT
The DNA here is from genome assembly GCA_903927605.1 of uncultured Holophagaceae bacterium. The sequence continues at coordinate 1,748 of CAIYNT010000125.1, read as the reverse complement.
TCGAGAGCAGATTGGGTAGCAGGACGATGACCGAGGCGCCGACGAAGGCGCCCCACAGGCTCTTGCGCCCGCCGAGCACGACCCCCAGAAGGAGGATGATCATCAGATCGTAGGTGTAGCTCTGTGGCTGGAGGTACTGGAAGTTGAAGGCGTAGAGCCCGCCTGCCAGACCGCCCAAGCTTGACCCCAGTGCGAAGGCCGCCACCTTGTGCCGATAGGTGCCTACGCCCATGGCGTCTGTGGCGATGGGGCTGTCCCGCAGGGCCTCGAAGGCCCGGCCCCACTGGGAGGCCAGCAGGTTGCGCATGAGCATCCAGACCACGGCCAGCAGGGCCATGCAGAGCCAGTAGAAGAGCGGCGGTGTCAGCACATGACCGAAGACCGGAGGCCGTGTGAGGCTGAGCCCCTGGGCCCCGCCCGTGAGGCTTTCCAGCTCGTTGAGGGCCGTGGTGCTGAGGGCGGCGAAGCTGAGGGTGGCCAAGGCGAACTGGGGTCCGTCCAGACGGAGGGCGGGCAGGGCCAACAGGCCGCCCAGCACCAGTCCGACCGCCATGGAGACCAGCAGGGCCGGCGCCATGCCCAGCCCGAACCTAGTGACGGCGAGGCCTGCGGCATAGGCCCCAAGGCCCAGGAAGGCCACATGGCCGAGGTTCACTTGGCCCAGGTAGCCCACGGTGACGTCCAGGCCGATGAGCAGGATGCCGTAGATGGCCAGCAGGGTGAGGAGGCCCAGAGCATAGGGGTTCACCACCAGCAGGGGAATGGTTGCCAGCAGGGCGAAAGCGATGAGTTCGGCGCCGCGGAGGAGCAAGATCCGTTTCATCTCAAACCTTCCGAATGGTGGCTTTACCGAACACACCCGTAGGCCGCACGGCCAGGGCGAGGATCAGCAAGACAAGGCCCGGGGCCTCGCGCCAACCACTGCCCAGGTAGAAACTGGCCAGGCTTTCCAGCGCGCCCAGGAACATGCCGATGAGCACCACGCCGAAGCCCGAATCGAGGCCCGCAACCACGGCCACGGAAAAGGCCTTGAGGATGAGGGCAGAGGCCATGGTGGGGCCGACGGTGGTGATGGGCGAGACCAGGATGCCCGCCAGGGCAGCTACTGCGCCGGACAAGCCATAGGAGAGCATGACTGTGCGGGTGGCGGAGATGCCCATGAGCTCGGCCGCATCACGGTCTGCCGACACCGCCTCGAAGGCTTTGCCCAGCAGGGTGCGGCGCTTGAACAATTCGATCAGGCCCATGATGGCGAGCACGCCGACGGCCACCGCCAGTTCAAGTCGAGTCACGTCCACGCCCAGTATGTGAATTGGATCCGCAGAGATCGGTGTGGGGAATGGACGGTCATCTCGCCCCCAGATGTTCTCGGCGGCTGAGAAGAAGAAGAGGCCAATGATGATCGTGAGCAGGATCCAACCCTCGCTCTTCTGTTCGAGAGCAAGCCGGACCCCTGCGCGCTCGACGACCAGGCCCATGATGGCGCCGAAGATGAGGCCACCGGGCACCATGAGCCAGTAGGACAGGCCCAGATTGGTGAGGGTGAGGCTGAAGAAGGCAGAAACCATCACCAGCTCACCCTGGCCGAAGTTGATGCTCTTGCTGGTGGCGTAGGTCAGCTGGAAGCCATAGGCGATGAGAGCGTAGACCAGCCCCATCAGCGCACCGCTGACGGCCATCTGTCCGATGATCGAAGGATTCATGCCTGGCCTGTCTCGGAAAGGTAGGGAAAAAGCGGGGGGCCGAAG
>CAIYNT010000124.1 GCA_903927605.1 uncultured Holophagaceae bacterium | reverse complement strand
TGATGCAGCGGGCGGGGCAGGCCTCCTGGCACATGAAGCAGGCCACGCACTTGATGGCCCCGTCCTCGAACCGCTTCAGTTCATGGAGGCCTCGGTAGCCTTCGGGAATCTCCTTCTTCATCTCGGGGTACTGGATGGTGTAGCGCTTTGAGGTGGGCGTGAACAGGTTTCTGATGAAATGCTGGAAGGTGATCGACATCCCCTTCATGACGGGCCAGACATAGGTGCGATCCAGCCAGCCCAGCTCGACTTTCTTGACGACGACGCCCATCGCCCCCTCCTCAGTGTCCCTGGCTCATGCGCCAGGCGTGGAAGATCAGGTTGACCATGGACATCGGCAGCATCACCTTCCATCCGAGATGCATGAGCTGGTCATAGCGGAACCGCGGCAGCGTCCACCGGACCCAGACGAAGACCCAGGCGAAGAACAGCATCTTCAGGAGGAAGCTGGCCACGGACAGCATGACCGTGGGGTTCTGCACGAAGGGCACCTGCCAGCCGCCGAAGTAGAGGGTGGCCACCAGGGCCGAGGCCGTCATCAGGTGCGAGTACTCGGCCAGGGCCAGCAGGCTGAACTTCATGCTGCCGTATTCGGTATTGAAGCCCGCCACGATCTCACTCTCACCCTCGGCGAAGTCGAAGGGCAGGCGGTTCGTCTCAGCGAACATGCAGGTAAAGAGCACGATGAACCCGAGGGGCTGGCGGACGATGTTCCAGGCCCAGGGAAGATGCCCCTGCGCCTTGATCACCTCGGCGGGATCGTAGCCGCCCGTGGTCATGAAGATGCTGACCACAGCCAGGCTCATGCCGATTTCATAGCTCACCATGGCCGCCGAGGCCCGCATGCCGCCAAGGATCGACCACTTGTTGTTGCTGGACCAGGCGGCCAGCAACACGCCGTAGACGGCCATGCCACCGATGGCCAGAGGATAGAGCAGGCCCATGCCATTGCCTGGATCCAGCACGGAGAGATGGTAGGTCACGCCGCCACTGACAAAGCTCTTGCCGAAGGGAATGACGGCGAAGCCGATGAGGGCCGGGACAAAGGCGAGGAAGGGCGCCAGCCAGAAGAGGCCCTTGTTGGCCTCCTCCGGGACGAGGTCCTCCTTGAAGAAGAACTTGATGCCGTCGGCCAGCAGCTGGGCCAGACCGATGATGCGGATCTTTCCGAAGATCGCCGCCCGGTTGGGCCCGATGCGGTCCTGGATCATGGCCGATCCCCGCCGCTCCACCCAGGTCCAGACGGACGCGAGGAGCATGATGGCGGAGAAGACGATGACGACCTTGGCCACCATCCAGAAGATGGCGGGGGTCATGTGAAGCATGCTCGCGAGCTTGTCCATGGGCGGCTTCCCGGCGGGGCCGTCCGCGGGGAGGCCCAACCCATCGAGCCTAGCAGAGCCCCGCCCTTGCGGACATGGAGGGAATCTACCCCGGGAGGCCCGATGCGACTTGGGTCACACCCCGGGCCAAAGCTGGGGCTTTGGCCTATGACAAAAAGACAGAAATTCTACGCGGCATAGCCGCGCTCTAGAAAAATCGAGGACGCAGCCCGGGATTTTTCAGCCTTTTGCCTCGATCTTGGACCAGCTGTCCTTCAACCCAACGGTCCGGTTGAAAACAGGCGCCCCGGGCCGACTGTCAGCATCCGCGCAGAAGTAGCCCGTACGCTCGAACTGGAACCGCTCTCCCGGAACAGCCTGGGCCAGGCTGGGTTCCAGGCGGGCCTCGGTCAGGACCTCGAGGCTTCCAGGATTGAGGAGGGTTTTCCAGTCCTGGCCCTCGGCCACATCCATGGGGTTCTCCTGGGTGAAGAGGGCCTCATAGAGCCGCACTTCAGCCTTCACGGCGTGGCGGGCGCTCACCCAGTGGAGCGTTCCCTTCACCCTGCGGCCATCGGGCACGTTGCCGCCCTTGCTGGCGGGATCCCATTCGCAGCGCAGTTCCACCACGTTCCCCGTCGGGTCCTTGATGACCTCCCGGCAGGTGATGAGGCAGGCGCCACGTAGCCGCACTTCGGTTCCCGGAGCCAACCGGAACCACTTCTTGGGGGCTTCTTCGCGGAAGTCCTCCTGGTCGATGAAGAGGTCCCGCGTGAAGGGAAGTTTCCGGCTGCCCAGGGAGGCATCCTCGGGGTGGTTGGCCACCTCCACCTCGAAGGCATCGGCCTCGGCCATGTTGGTGATAACCACCTTGAGGGGCCGCAGGACGGCCATGCGGCGGAGGGCGCGCTTCTCCAGGTCCTCGCGGATGCAGAACTCCAGCAGACCCGCATCAGCCACCATGTCGCGCTTGGCCACGCCCACCTTCTCGGCGAAGGCGCGCACCGCTTCGGGTGTGTAGCCCCGGCGCCGAAGGCCGCAGATGGTGGGCATCCGGGGGTCGTCCCAGCCGCGCACGATGCCATCCTGGACGAGCTGCAGCAGCCGCCGCTTGCTCATGACGGTGTAGGTGAGGTTCAGGCGGGCGAACTCGATCTGTCGCGGGAGGGGGTGCTGGAAGAACCTCCCCTCCTCATCCTGCTCCAGGAACCAGTCATAGAGCGGCCGATGATCCTCGAATTCCAGCGTGCAGATGGAATGGGTGATGCTCTCGATGGCATCCGATACGCCGTGGGCGAAGTCGTACATGGGATAGATGCACCACGTATCGCCGGTGCGGTGGTGGTGCGCCCGCCGGATGCGGTACATGAGCGGATCCCGCAGGTTCATGTTGCCGCTCCGCATGTCGATCTTCGCGCGCAGCACCCGGGACCCGTCCGGGATCTCCCCGGCCTTCATGCGCCGGAACAGGTCCAGATTCTCCTCGGGAGTGCGGCTCCGGTAGGGGCTCTCTTTGCCGGGATTGTGGAAGTTGCCACGGTATTCCCGGATCTCCGCCTCGGTCAGGTCGCAGACGTAGGCCTTGCCCTGTTGGATCAGGTATTCCGCGTAGTCGTACATGAAGGGGAAATAGTCCGAGGCGTAGTGCTCACCCTTCCACTGGAAGCCCAGCCACTGGACGTCCTCCCGGATGGAGTCCACGTACTCGACATCCTCCTTCACGGGGTTGGTGTCGTCGAAGCGGAGGTTGGTGGCGCCGCCGTAGGCCTTCGCCAGGCCGAAGTTCAGGCAGATGCTCTTGGCGTGACCGATGTGCAGGTAGCCGTTGGGCTCCGGCGGAAACCGTGTCAGCAGCCGCCCACCATGCTTCCCCGAAGCGCGATCGGCCTCGACGATCTCCTCGATGAAGTGGAGGCTCTTGGATTCGGGAATGGGCAGTTCAGCAGACATCAGGGCTCACAGGATGCAAATCTCAAAGATACCAAGCTGAAGGCCACAAAAGCATTTGGAACCGCGAATGACGCGAATAGACGCGAATCAAAAGAATGCTTTAGCCTGGGCCGCCGCATGATTCCATGGCTGGGCAATTCGCGATCATTCGCGTCATTCGTGGTTAAAAAAGCATATAGTGTTCAGCCCAATCCCCCCGCCACCTGGGCGGCGCGCTCGATGCCCCGGGCGACGACGGAGCGGATGCGGCCATCCTCCAGGGCCAGAAGGCCCGCGATGGTGCAGCCGGCGGGGGTGGTGACCTCGTCCTTGAGGGCGGCCGGGTGCCTGCCGGTCTCCAGCACCATGGAGGCGGCGCCGAGGGTCATCTGGGCCGCCAGTTCCAGAGCCACGGCTCGCGGCAGGCCGCACAGGACTCCGCCCTCCGCCAGGGATTCCAGGATGACGAACATGAAGGCCGGCCCGCTGGCGCTGAGGCCGGTGACGGCATCCATGTGCTTCTCGTCCAGGTCCATGACCCGGCCCAAAGGTTCGAAGAGGGCCCGGGCCGTCGCCAGCTGGGCCTCGGTCACCCCTTGACCCACCGACAGCACGGTCATCCCCCGGCGGATGGAGCAGGGTGTGTTGGGCATGGCCCGCACCACGGGGGTGCCTGAAGGCGTATGGGCCACGAGGAAATCGAGGGTGGTCCCTGCAGCGATGGACACCACCAGGGGACGGTGTTCCAGCGCCCCCGCCGCCGTCAGCCCCGCCAGCAGTCCCTTCAATTCCTTGGGCTTCACGCAGAGCAGCACGACCTCAGCCTCCTTCACGGCGGCTTCGATCTCGTTTGACAGGCGGATGCCGAGGGCCTCAGCCCGGGCCCGGGCCGAGGCGGGGTGCCTAGTGGCGGCGTGGATGTGGTCGGCCGGATAGCCCGAGGCTTCCACCAGGCCGGCACTGATGGCCTGGCCCATGGTGCCGAAGCCGACGATGGCGAGCTTGGGATGGTGGCTCATGGTTGCCCCCTGAAGTAGAAATAGAGTTGAAACCGCAGATGACGCAGGGTTCGCGGATGAAAAGCAGATCCGTACTTTATCTGCGTTATCTGCGTCATCTGCGGTTAATTGTCCCTTCGTCCGGATAGGCTGCCGCTCCGGGAGAGCTACTGGTCCCGGCCTTGGCCCAGGGTCCACCAGGCGCAGTCTGCCAGATCCGACACGACGAAACCCTGGCGCATTTCCGAGATGCGCTGGAATCGTGTATCGACGGCCGTATGGAAGCCCGTGGTGATCTCGCTGGGGCCGGATTTGACACCGAAGAAGAAATTGGACTGTTCGAGACCAAGACGAAGAACCGTCTCCTGGAGAGCTTCCCGATGATCCAGCCCTTCGGGAATGCCCTGGATCACCTGGACGGTCTCGTCCGAAATGATTGTGGGTGCATAGGCTGCTGTGCCCTGGTCCTCCAGCACGGCAAGGGTGAGCTGGGTGAATTCCTGAAGGTCCATCACAACCACCTTTCCAGCCGGGACACGACCTCGTCCCGCCCCACGAGCATGAGGGTGTCATAGATGCCAGGGCTGACGGGTCGGCCGCAGAGAGCCACGCGCAGTGCCTGGGCCAAGTCCTTGGTCTTGAGGCCATGCTTTTCCAGGATGGCGGTGAAGGCGGCTTCCAGGCCATCGTGTGTGTAGTCCGCGAGCGCCGCCACTTCCGCCAGGGCCGGTTTCACCGCCGGCGTCAGGAACTTCTCCAGGGCCTTCTCGTCGAAGGCGGCGGGACGCTCGAAGGCGAAACGCAGGGCTTCGGCCATGTCTGTCAGCGATTTGCCCTTTTGCGTTGCCTGGATGGCCTGGGCCTTCCAGGCATCCGGTTTTGAAAGCCAGGCCTCGGGCATGAAGGGACGCAGGTGCGGCTCCAGTTCCTGCCAAGTGGACCGCTGGATGAGCTTCTGGTTCAGCCACTGCAGCTTGTCCATGTCGAAGCGGGCGGCGCTCTTCTGGCAGTCCGCCAGATCGAAGAGCTGGATCATCTGCTCGTCCGTGAGCAACTCTTCTTCGGCCGTCTCGACGGCCTTTCCATCGATCTTGGGCGTCCAGGACAGCCGCGCCAGGGCCAGGCGCACGGCGGAGGGCAGCAGGCCCATGGCCTGATACTCGGTGATGCTGGTGGCGCCATGGCGTTTGCTGAGTTTTGCCCCGTCCGCGCCCAGGATCATGGGCACGTGAGCGAAGGCCGGCAGGTCCGTGCCGAAAGCCGCGAAGAGTGGAATCTGCTTGGGTGTGTTGTTCAGGTGGTCGTCGCCGCGGATCACATGGGTCACTTCCATGGCAGTGTCGTCCACCACCACGCAGAAATTGTAGGTGGGCACCCCGATCACGCCGGGCCCCTCGCCGGTACGGGCGATGATCCAGTCGTCCAGACTGTCGGCCGGGAAGCGGGTGTCACCCTTGATGAGATCAGGCACCACGATGTCGCCGTCTTCGGGCATGCGGAACCGGATGGCGGCGGGCTGGCTGGCGTCATGGTTCGCCTCGGCACAGCCCTTTCCGCGATCCATGCCCCGGTTGTACTGGAAGACCTTGCCGGCGGCCTCGACGGTCTTCCGGCGCGCCTCGATGGTCTCCCGGGAGCAGCGGCAGCGGTAGGCCAGGCCCTTGTCGAGCAGCTCCTGGATCTTGGCCCGGTAGAGGTCCATGCGCTGCATCTGGCGGTAGGGGCCGTGAGGGCCCTTCCAGCTGCCGGGGTCGCCCAGCATGGGGCCCTCGTCCCAGTCCAGGCCGCACCAGGCCATGCCGTCCTCGATGATGCGGATGTTGTCGTCGGTGCTGCGGGAGAGGTCCGTGTCTTCGATGCGCAGGATGAAGCGCCCCCCGTGCCGGCGGGCGAAGAGCCAGCAGAACAGCGCCGTCCGCACTCCACCGATGTGGAGCATGCCGGTGGGGGATGGGGCGAAACGGGTGACGACCTGACGGGACATGCGGACTCCGGCTTTCAGCTGTCGGCCATCCGGAAAAGCATCGGGCGCCCAGGGCGCCCGACAGACAGCTGAGAGCTGACGGCTGACAGCCTACTTAATATACAGCTTCAATCGGATCTCCACCGGGGAATCGCCGCTGAAGAGGCTGCGATCCAAAACCACGGGAACCTCGACCACACTGCTGTGGGGCATGTGCGAGGGCGCCGGGACATGGGCGGGTTGGCCGGATTCGATGGGAATCTCGTCGATCTCATCGAGGAGTTCCCCGGCAGACAGCTCCTCGACCTCCAGAGGCTTGGTGGATTCCGTGGACCGCCGGATCGGCGGGGGGGGAGCGCCGCCCAGGAACACGGGTGGTTCTTCCACGACGCCACCGCCATACCGCTCCGCCAGGCTCTTGAGCACCAGTTTGGCGACGCCCGTCAGCGTCTCCTTGACACCCTCGCCGCGCATGGCACAAGCCTCGAAAGTGGGAACACCAAAGAGGTTGATCTCCCGTTCCAGGGTCTCCACAGGCAGGGCATTGGGCGTGTCCCGCTTGTTCCACTGGATCACGTGGGGGATCTTCTCCAGGTCCGTGCCCTGATCCTTGAGGTTGACGATCAGGTTCTGGAAGCTCTCCTTGTTACTCTCCAGGGCCGGGGCCTGGGAATCGGCCACGAACACCACGGCATCGGCACCCCGCAGCACGAGCTTGCGGGTGGCGTCATAGAAGACCTGACCGGGCACGGTGTACAGCTGGATCCGGGTCTTCATGCCCCGGATGGTGCCCAGCTCGATGGGCAGGAAGTCGAAGAAGAGGGTCCGGTCCGTCTGGGTGGCCAGGGACAGCATCTTGCCACGACCCTCGCCAGGCAGCGTGTCGTAGACATGCTGGAGGTTGGTCGTCTTCCCGCACAGGCCGGGGCCGTAGTAGACGATCTTGGCCGTCAATTCCTTGGTGGCCGCGTTGAAAAGCACCATGCCTGCACCCTATCTCGTTGGGGAAGATTGGCGGGTCCACCCCGGCCCGTCAAGGAAGAAGCGTGTCCACGGATCTACCATCAGGAAGCAGAGATGCGCTACACTTCCGCCCATCCCACCTCCCCGAGGGTCCCCAATGGCCAAACTGCTGGTGCACGAAAGCGCGGGCGTCCGAGAGTTCGAAATCATCGACAACGAAGTCCACATGGGGCGGGAGCTGGATAACACGCTCCGCCTGCCGGACCCCAGCATCAGCCGCCACCACTGCGTGATCCGCAAGGTGGGCGGCGGTTTCGAGATCCAGGACCTCCAGAGCAGCAATGGGGTGCTGGTGAACGGCAACCGGGTCCAGTCCTCCCCCCTGCGCGACGGCGATCGCATCACCCTGGGCCAGGTGCAGCTCACCTTCCAGGACCCCCGCCCCGAAACTGGCGCCACCGTGGCCCTCAACATCCAGGATTCCCCCGCAGTGCCCAGTGGCACCGTGCGCATGTCCGCCGACGAACTGGCCGCCATCCACACCGGCAAGCCCGCCGGCGAACCAGCACCGGAACCGAAGATCGAGGTCCAGGAGCAGCTCGCCACGGGACCCGTGCCAACCCCAGCCAAGCCGCCCATTCCCCCCCCTGCGCCGCCATCGGCACCCAGGCCCGCGCCGGCAGCGCCCGTCTCCGCTGCTCCCATCCCGGGCTTCCTCTCGGCCTACCTGCCCCCGACTCCGGACGATGCCCAGCCCACCGGCGAGCGAGGTGATTTCGTCACGCGTCTCCTGGCTTACCTCATTGATATCGTGCCCCTGGTGGTTCTCTGGGTCCTCATCTTCGGCCTGCAGCTCGTTCTCGGTTCCATCCTCGGCCCCGGCGCCTGCCTCGTGTCGGCTCTGATCGGGCTCCTCCACTTCGTGGTCGCCCTTGGCTACGCATGGTTCTTCCTCCCTTACTGCTGGATCAAGTTCGGCGCCAGCCCCGGCAAGAAGCTGATGAAGCTGCGGATTGTGCCCGAGGATAATCCGACCGGACGCATCGACGTGAGCGCAGCGGTACTCCGCATGGTCGGGCACCTGGTCAACGGCATTCTGCTGGGCCTGCCCTACCTCATCATCCTCGGCAGCGAGCGCAAAGGTCTGCAGGACATGATCTCCAAATCCATCGTCATCAAGGTCGACCGCTGATGATGGTCTAAACCAGGGCCCGGCGCCCGCACCTGCGGGCGCCGCCCATTTGGGGAGATCGCATGATCCTTACCGGGCGCCAGATCCTTGCGGCAAAAGCCGAGGGGCGCATCCGCATCGATCCCTGGAGCGACGCCCAGCTGAACCCCAACAGCTACAATCTGCGCCTGGGCGAGGATCTGGCGGTCTACACCGACCACGAACTCGACATGGCCCGGCCCAATGGCATCGAGTTCCTGAAGATCCCCGCCGAGGGTCTCCTGCTGCAGCCCGGGACACTCTACCTGGGCCGTACGCTGGAATACACGGAGACCCGCGGCATGGTGCCCATGCTCGAAGGGCGCAGCAGCGTCGGCCGCCTGGGCCTCTTCGTCCACGTCACCGCGGGCTTTGGCGACATCGGCTTCTGCGGTTATTGGACCTTGGAGATCAGCTGCATCCAGCCCGTACGCATTTACGCGGGCGTGGCCATCTGTCAGATCTTCTACCACACCGTCAGTGGCGACTACGACAGCTACGACTCCGGCAAGTACCAGCGCAACTCCGGCATCCAGCCTTCGATGCTGTGGAAGGATTTCGTGAAAGATGTCGTGGAAGGTGAAGGCTGATCCCCTAGAATCACGGCAACCCTTCTTCGAGGTGATCCATGCCCATGGTGGCCGCCCTTCCTCTTCTCGGGCTCCTGCAGCCCCATGCCAACGATGCCGCGCTAGCGGGTCTGGCGGCCGCCGGGTGCATGGTCTGGCTCGTGGTCATCCTGGCGATGGTCATCTTCCCGATTTTCTGTTTCTGGCGGATCTTCGCCAAGGCCGGCTTCAACGGCGCGATGGCGCTGCTGTGCCTCATTCCCGGCATCGGCATGATCATCGTCCTCTGCATCCTCGCCTTCGGGACCTGGCCTGCGGGTCAGCGGAACTGACCAGGCGGCGGCCTATTTCGGCCCGTGGACCATCGTGGGCGCATCGTGGGCCCAGAGCACTTCAAAGGGCCTTACCTCTTGCTCAATGTTCTTGAGGGAGAAGGCGCCTAGTTGCCTTAGATGCTCCTGGCCGATGAGTTCCGCCGTGCTTGGTCCTACCACGATCTGGCCGGGCCGGGCCACTGCGCTCTCCAGGCGTGAGGCCAGGTTCACGGTACTGCCCATCACCGTGTAGTCCATGCGCTTCTCGCAGCCGATGTCACCAGCGAAGGCTTCCCCGCTGTTGATGCCGATGCGCATCCGCAGTTCGGGGTAGCCCGCGGGCCGCGCGGCGTTCAAGGCGTACAGGGCCTCCTGCATGGCGACGGCCGCTGCCACGGCGTGCCGCGCATGGTCGGGATCAGGATTGGGCGCGCCAAAGAAAGCCATGATGGCATCGCCGATGTACTTGTCGAGGGTGCCGCCACAGTTGAAGATCTGGTCGGTCATGACCTCGAAGGTGCGGTTCAGGATGCCCGCCAGCACCAGCGGCTCCATGCCCTCGCTCATGCGCGTGAAGCCGGAGATGTCGGCAAAGAGGACGCTGATCTGGCAGCGCTGGGCCTGGAGCGCGGGGGCCTCCTTGCTCTGGCTGGACTTCAGGATCTGGTCCACCACCTGGGGGCTGTGGTACCGCTCCAGGCGCTGCCGGAACTTGGCCTCGCGTTCCCGCTGGATGCCCACGGCGGCGAAGTTCGCCATGGCGCTCAGCAGATGCTCGTCCTCGCGCTTGAAGCCGCCCTTGTTGAGGCTGGTCTCCAGGTAGATCACACCGAAGGCCTTCTCCTCCACGATGAGCGGCGCGCAAAGGGCCGACGTGATGCCATGGATCTTGATGCTCTCCCCGGCGCTGAAGCGCGGGTCCATGCGGGCATCCGTGGTAAGGATGGCCACCCGGTTGTCCATGGCCGTGCGGGCGATGGTGCGGCTGATGGGATTGGTGTGCAATCCCGGTTGTTCCTCCCAGACCAGCTCGGGCACCAGCTCTCCAGCCGGGTCGGCCAATAGGATGAAGCCGCGCTGACAGGGGATCTGGGCCGTAACCAGACTCATCACGGAATCGAGAAGTTCCGTCAGGCCTGCCGCCCGGAGCAGGGTTCCGGCCATGCTCGCCAGACGCTGAAAGAGGGTGACGGCCTCACCGGCGGGGTGCTGGCCGCTGGCCTGGGCCAGCATGGCCTCCAGGCTGGCGTGGGGTACCAGGATCGAACCGGAGGCATCGAAGGCGCGATCCTCCAACGAGATTCTCGAGGCTACCGCCTTGGGGGCCAGGTTCAGATTCAGGCCAGACGCCGGGGCCGGCAGGCCGCCTTCCGGAACCCACATCACCGTGGCCTCGCCCAGGAGCACCGTATCGCCAGGATGCAGGGGGGCTGGTTCGGACAGCGCCTTGCCGTTGAGCGAGGTGCCGTTGAGGGACTTCATGTCCATCACAAACGGCTGTCCATCCCTGAGGAACACCCGCGCATGGATCCGGCTGACAGCATTCGCCTGGATCTTGATGGTGGCCTGATCGCCCCGGCCGATGGTCACGCCCTCCTCGGTGAGGGTCACGGGATGCAGGGCACCGTCAACCTGGAGGGTGAGTTTCATGGACAATCCGGAAGGGTGGTGAGTTTAGCATGCGCTGCTGACCTTATCGACGTTACGCGGTAGCCTATGAGGTTCACCCCGATAGGGGCTGGAGGCTCGTTGACCAAAGTCGGATTCATGTCCCTGGGCTGCCCCAAGAACCTCGTGGATTCCGAGGTCATGCTGGGCCACCTGCGGCTGAAGGGCTACCAGATCACGCCGGTGCTGGAGGAAGCCCAGGTGCTGGTGGTGAATACCTGCGGGTTCATCGATGCAGCGAAGCAGGAGAGTGTCGAGGCCATCCTCCAGGCGGCCGCCATGAAGCAGCAGGGCGCCTGCGAGAAGCTCATCGTGGCGGGCTGCCTGGTGGAGCGGTACCGGGACGAGCTGATGGCCGAGATGCCGGAGATCGATGCCTGCCTGGGCACCCGGGACATCGAGCAGATCGCCGAAATCATTGGTGCTGGCGCAGCCTTCCAGCTGGATCCCAATCCCGGCTACCTCTACAGCGAGGCCAGCCCCCGCCTGCTCACCACTCCCAGGGCCAGCGCCTACCTGAAGATCAGCGAGGGCTGCGATCACGCCTGCGCCTTCTGCGTGATCCCCCAGCTCCGCGGCCACCAGCGGAGCCGCAGCATTGATAGCGTGGTGGCCGAGGCGAAGAACCTGGTGGCCCAGGGGGTGCTGGAGATCAGCCTGGTGGGCCAGGACACCACAGACTACGGCCGCGATTTCGGTGATCCCGATGCGCTCGAGAGGCTGGTCCGCGCCCTAGGGCAAGTCGAAGGGCTCCGTTGGTTCCGCATCCACTACGCTTATCCGAACCGCCTTACCGACGGCCTGCTGCGCGCCCTGGCGGAAACACCAAACTGTGCGCGCTACCTGGACATGCCGCTCCAACATGCCGATGCCGTCATCCTCAAGGCCATGGCCCGGGGGGGCAGCCGCACAGCCTTCCTGAAGCTCATCGAAAAGGTGCGCCGCATTGTGCCCGGCATCGCCATCCGCTCGAACTTCATTGTGGGGTTCCCCGGCGAGGACGAGGCCGCTTTCGAGGAGCTGAAGGCCTTCGTCAGGGAAGCCCGATTCGAGCATGTGGGCGTCTTCACCTACAGCCCCGAGGAAGGCACCTCAGCCTACGCCTTGGGCGATCCCATCCCCAAGCGCACCAAGGAGGCCCGCAAGCGGCGGCTCCTGGAGTTGCAGCAGAAAATCGCTCGGGAGAAAAACCAGGAGAAGGTCGGTCAGGTCCTCGACGTGCTGGTGGAGGGCGCGCACGAGGAGACTGACCTCATTGTCAAGGGCCGCCACCAGGGCCAGGCCCCCGAGATCGACGGCAACGTGCTGCTGGTGGACGGTGTGCCCCAAGCAAATACCATCCAGCGGGTGCGCATCGTGAAGGCCCATGCCTATGACCTGATCGGCGAGGTAGAGGAGGGTGGCCTAGAGGCCAGCACGGCAGCCTATGAAGCCGCTTTCCGGGCGAGATGCCCAGCAGGCCCCTAAACGCCGCTCCGAATCCTCTCGTAAGCCAGTCTGTACTGACCCGACCGGAAACCTTTCATGCGCCTCCAGACCCTGGCACTCCTGTGCCTGCCCATCCTGGCCTCCCAGTCGCCCAACCCGCCCCACGTGGCCATTCCAAGATTGGTCCAGGCGCCCTCCATGACCCGGGACGCGGACCTTTCCACCTGGGACGGGGCCCTGCGCATCACCGATTTCGGCATGATCATGCCCGATGACAAGGGGCAGAACCGGTGGCCCACCATCGTCCACGCCGGCTGGGGTCCTGATGCGCTCTACGTCGCCATCGAGGCCATCGACCCTGAGCCGGCGAAGATCCGTGCCGCTCGCCATATGCGCGACACCAACAGCGGCGACTTCGACTTCGTGGGTGTGGACCTTGATCCTTCGGGCAAGGGCCAGACCATGATCCGCTTCTTTGTGACGCCCCTGGGCGGTCAGATCGACGAGATCGCCTCCGACAGCACTGGCGAGAACGCCTCCTACGACCTCCTCTGGGATTCCACGGGGGTGCTCACGGCCGACGGCTATGTGGTGAAGATCCGCATTCCCTACAACAGCCTGCGCCGCATGCCGGGCGAATGGCCCTTCCGGATCATCCGGATCATCCCGCGGGAGCGGCGCTATGGCATCGCCTGGCCGCCCATGAGCAAGGATGTGCAGTGTGACATCTGCCAGATGGCCCGGGTTTCCGGGGCACCGGTGGACAAGCCGGGCTCGCCCTTTCTCCTCATCCCCTTTGCCACCTTCAACCGCACTCAGACGCTGGATCCTGATCCTGGGGCACCCACCAGGAGCCAGACCCGCCTGGGCATGGACCTCCGCTACGCCACCACGGCCCTTACGCTGGAAGGGACCTACCGGCCCGATTTCGCCACGGCGGACGCTGACGTAGACCCCCTGCAGATCAACAGCCTTTTCAAGGTCTACTACCCGGAGCGGCGGCCCTTCTTTCTCGAAGGCATGGACCTCCTGGGTGTGCAGGGCGCCCAGCGCCAGTTCTTCAGCCGCACCATCCAAAATCCCCTCTACGGCGTGAAGGCCTCTGGGCAGGCCTCCTTCGCCAGTTGGACGGTGCTCAATGCCAAAGACCTGGATGGCGGCCTGATGCTCGGCGCCAACGACGCCGCTGGAGTAGACGGCCTTCCCACCCGGGACACGGCGGCGGCGGTGAAGTTCCAGACCGATGACCGCGGCTCGGGAATCTCCCTCCTGGGCACTGATAAGACACTGCTGGGCGGCCCCCCCCGCGTCGGTGGGCAGAGTAGTGGCATCTACCTGGACCAGTACCTGGGCTCTGAATTCCACTTCATCGGCAGTGCCATGAATTCCGAGTCGCACCTGCCCCAGGCCGATGATTCGCTGCTGTCACAGCGGGGCACCGCAACCTCCGCGGAGCTGGACTGGAACACCCGCAACTGGTCAGCCTGGGTCACCACCCAGGCCACCAGCCCCGATCTGGTGCTGCTCTCGGGCTTCACGGATCTCCAGGGCTACCGTCGTGACAACGCAGGCTTCATGTGGCGGGAGAACTGGAACGAAGGTCGGCTCGCTCGGGCCTATGCCATTCTGCGCTGGCGGGACCTCAGCTGGTGGAACGGCGACCCCATGGATCGCGCCGTCGGCTTCGACGGGTACCTCGAAACCGCTGGTCGCCTGAGTTTCTTCATCAACTGGGATGTGGCCGGGCGCACCTGGGCCGATGACCATGCGCTATCGGCAGCAGCCCGGTCCGTCACCCTCGGTGGCAACTGGCGGCAGCTCTCCCCCCTCCAGGTGGGCTGGAACGCCACCCGGGCCCGAACCATCGACTTGCCCTCGGGCGACCCCGCCAAGCTCCAGTCTGTCTCTCTCAACCTCTACGGCACGGTCGGGTCCATCTCCTACAGCCTCTCGGGCCAGCAGTCGGACCTCAACCGCGAGGCAGATGAGCTTCGTCTCATCCGGGCTCGGGAGATCGTCGCCTCGGGCAGCTGGCAGTTCCCCCTTTCCTTCTATGTGAAGACCCAGGCCTTCGTCGTGCGCTACGACGGCACCGAGGTGGAGAGCGTCGACAAATTTCTCAAGGCCTTTGTGGGTTGGCAGCCCAACGCGTTCACCAACGCCTATGTGGGATGGTCCGGCCAGCGACACCGGGATCCCACGGCCATCATTCCCTCGGAACGGATGGTGGAGCGGGGTCTCTTTGCGAAGATGGCCTACGCCGTACAGTTCTAGCGCCACGGCTACACTGGTCGGATGCTCGAAGTCCGCAACCTCACCCGCGCCTATGAACTGGGCGGCGAACGCGCCGGGGTGTTCGGCGTGTCGCTGAGTGTTCCGAAGGGCTGCCTGGCTGTGCTGGCGGGGCCCAGCGGCAGCGGCAAGACCACCCTGCTGCAGCTGGCGGGACTGCTCGACACGCCAGATGACGGCGAGGTCCTGCTTGATGGTGAGGCTGTGTCCAACCTGCCCGAAAAAGCCCGCTGTGACCTGCGCCTTCGTCGCCTGGGCTTCGTGTTCCAGGCCTTCAACTTGGTGTCAGTGCTGTCGGCGCTGGAGAACGTGATGCTGCCCCTCCAGCTCCAGGGCATGGCCGACGAAGAGGCCCGGCGCCGAGCCGAAGGCTCGCTAGCCAGGGTTGGCCTCGCGGACCGCATGCACCACCGACCGAACCAACTTAGTGGCGGTCAGCAGCAGCGTGCGGCCATCGCGCGAGCCCTGGCGCCGGAGCCCCTGCTGGTCCTCGCGGATGAGCCCACCGCCAGCCTCGATCATGCCCACGGGGGCCCGCTCATGGACCTCATGGCCGAGCTGGCCCAGGAGCGCGACGTCACCTTCCTGGCCGCCAGCCACGATCCATCCGTGATTTCACGCGCCCACCGCGTCTTTCGCCTCATGGACGGGAAGCTCATCGGCGAGGAACGCCAGTGATTCTCGCCCGGCTGGCCCTCCGGAACCTGCTGCGCCAGCGGCGCCGCACGGCTCTCACCTTGATGGTGGTGGTGGCGGGTTTCCTGGCGCTGAGTCTGGCGGGTGGCTTCATGGCCCAGACCTTCCAGGGGCTGTCCGACGCGGCCATCCGCGGCGGGCTCGGCCACCTTCAGGTGCTACCAGCCGGTGCCATGGAGGGCGACGAGGCCCAGAGCCTTGAGAAATCTCTGCCGGATGGCGAAGCGCTGGCCGCGCGGCTCCGCCAGGATCCGGCCGTGGCCGAAGTGCTGCCGCGGATCCAGTTCATGGGGCTGCTCTCCAGCGGTGCCAAGAGTGTGGCCTTCCTTGGCACGGCCGTGGATCCCGCTCTCGAACCGAAGTTCATGGCCTGCACGGAGGCCCTGATGGGGGGTGCCCAGGCCTCCGGTGGCACGGGATCGCACTGGCTTTCCGCCGATCCGGCGGCCCGGGAGGTGATCCTCGGCGTGGGCCTGGCCCGGGCCCTGGGCGCCTCGGTAGGCAGTTCCCTCACGCTGATGTCCACCACCCGGGACGGGGCGCTGAATGCCGTGGATGTGGAGGTGGCCGGCCTCCAGGATCTCGGACTGCGGGAATTGAACGACCGGTTCCTCACCATCAGCCTGGCTACCGCGGACCAACTGCTGGGCGCGGCTCAGGCGCGTTCGCGCCTGAGTGTGGTGCTCAAGCGTCCGCAGGATATCACTCGCGCGCAAGCGCGAGTGCAGGCCGAACTGCCGGGAACATCGGTCAAACCATGGTTCGAGCTGGCCTCCTTCTACCGGCAGGTGAAGCTCCTCTACTTCGCCATCTTCGGCTTCATGGGCCTGGTGCTGTTCCTCGTGGTGCTGCTCGCCACGGCGAACACCCTGCTCATGTCGGTCATGGAGCGGGTGCGCGAGTTCGGCGTCCTGCGGGCCATGGGCCTCCAGCCAAGACAATTGCTGTCGCTGTTGCAGTGGGAAGGTGCCTTCCTGGGCCTCCTGGGCAGCACCCTGGGTCTGGCCGCCACACTGCTGCTGCGGGCTGGCCTGAACGCCTTGCACCTCCAGATGCCCGCCCCACCCGGCACCAGCCACGGCTACGAGCTGAACATCCACTTCGTGCCGATGGTCTACCTCGTCGTGGCCATCGGCCTCCAGGCCACGATCCAGGTGAGCGCCCTGTTCCCGGGGCTGAAGGCCGCGCGGCTGCGCATCGTAGAGGCGTTGCGGCATGTTTAAGGCGCCTCGCATCGCCTGGTGGCTCGCTACGGGCTTTGGCAGCGGGTATCTGAAACCCGCGCCGGGCACCTGGGGAACCCTGGCGGGGTTGCTCGCCTGGCTGTTGATGGTGGGCGGATTGAGCGGTAGTCCCTGGCGGCCCACACAATGGATTCTGCTCTCTGCGCCATCAGTGCTGACCCTGGTGGCGGTATGGGCCGCGGATCGCGTGGTGAAGGAGACCGGCCAGACGGATCCCTCCTTCATCGTGGTCGACGAATGGGCGGGCATCTGGTTCGCGCTGACGCCCCTGCTGTTTACGATCACCCTGCAGCCCCAACCATGGTTGCTGTGGCTGGCACGACTGGTGGCACCCTTCATGCTCTTCCGCCTCTTCGACATCTGGAAGCCGGGGCTCGTCGACGCGGCCCAGGACCTGCCCGGGGGTTGGGGCGTGGTCATGGACGACGTGCTGGCGGGCCTGCTCGCAGCCCTCATCACCTGGCCCCTGGATCGCTGGCTGGGCGCCCAATCCCTGTTGCATCCAGAGCTCTGGCGTTAGCCTGAGGTCTCCAGGCGCAGCTGCTTCCAGACGACCGGTTCGCTGAGCCGGTGGTGCTCGTCGAAGCGGCGGCTCTCGATGAGGTAGCGGTAGCCCTGTTCGGTAAGGAACAGCTGCCGGTTGCGGGCGAACTCCTGCTCCGTGGTTTCGCTGCTGATGAGCGAGTAGAAGTAGCTCAGGTTCCGGGCGTCCTTGGGCCGCAGGATGCGGCCCAGACGCTGGGCTTCTTCCTGCCGGGAGCCGAAAGTGCCGCTCACCTGGATGGCCACAGAGGCATCGGGCAGGTCGATGGCGAAGTTGGCCACTTTGCTCACAATAAGCACGCGGAGCTGGCCTTCACGGAACTGCCGGAACAGGCTTTCCCGCTCCTTCTCCGGCGTCTGGCCCGTGAGCACCGGCGCATTCAGCCGCTCCCCGATGATGCGCAGTTGCTCAAGGTACTGACCGATGATGAGGATGTTGTCGCTGGGATGCCCCGCCAGCAGCTCGTCCATCACGACCATCTTCAGGCTGTTCTCCGAGGCGATGCGGAAGCGCTGGCGCTGGTCCGCCACCGCGTATTCCATGCGCTCGTCCATGGGCAGGGGCACGCGGATCTCGAGGCAGTGGGCCGTGGCGATGAAGCCGTCCTTCTCCAGCATCTTCCAGGGGACGTCCACCCGCTTGGGGCCGATGAGGCTGAAGACATCCTCTTCCTTGCCGTCCTCCCGCACCAGCGTGGCCGTGAGGCCCAGGCGCCGCTTGGCCTGCAGCTCCGCCACGGCGCGGAAGACCGGGGCAGGAAGCATGTGCACCTCGTCGTAGATCACCAGACCCCAGTTGGCCGCCTCGAAGAGCTTGAAGTGCTCGAACGGGCCGGTCTTGCTGCGGCGGTAGGTGAGGATCTGGTAGGTGGCGATGGTGACGGGCTTGATCTCCTTGGTGTCGCCCGTGTAGAGGCCGACTTGGTCCTCGGTGAGGGAGGTCTTGTCCAGCAGCTCCTGCTTCCACTGCTTCACGGCGGTGCCGTTGGTGGTGAGCACCAGGGTGTGGGTCTGGAGGCTGGCCATGCAGCCGATGCCGATGACCGTCTTGCCGGCTCCGCAGGGCAGCACCAGCACGCCTGCGCCCCCATCCGGCCCTCCTCCCGCGTGGAAGACATCCACCGCGGCCTGCTGGTAGTGGCGCAGCCCAAAGGGCCTGCCGTTCTGCTTCAGGGTCGGCGCCAGCTCGAAGGGCAGTGGATCACCGGGCTTGTAGCCGGCCATGTCCTGCACGGGGTGGCCCAGGCGGATGAGTTGCAGCTTCACTTCGCCCCGCATGCCCGTGTTCAGGAAGATGCCCCTCTCGTCGGGGTAGGGCTCCGCCAGCAGGCCCTGCAGGGACTTCTGGTTCTCCAGCTCCCAGAAGAGGCCCCGGTCGTTCATTTCCAAGGCCAGACGATCCCCCTTGGCCACCAGGCGGAGCTTGCCATAGCGGGTGCCGTGGTCTTCGATTTCCTGAAGCAGGTTCTGCGGAACAGGATACTTCGACCAGGTGTTCAGGGTCTCGATCATCTCCGTGCAGCTGACACCGGAGGCGGATGCGTTCCACAGGCTCAGCGGCGTGATGCGGTATGTGTGGATGTGTTCGGGACTCTTCACCAGCTCCGCGAAGCGGGCCAGTTCGTCCCTCACCTGCTGGAATTGCGGGTGTGCCACTTCGAGCAGCAGCGTGCGATCGCTCTGGACGATCAGGGGATTGTCGGGGCGGAGGGCGATCACGGCAACGGCCTAAATGATTGAGATTAGGGGGCGACCGGAACCTGGTCAATGTTCGAATTCCACCCAAGGCAGAGGAGACCAGGAAGATCGGACATGGGAAAATCCGGCAAGCCGGGCCATAATCAAGGTTCCAGGTGACATTCATTGCCGGAATCGGAATCCATCAGGAGTCGAGATGCCCTCCCGGCACCATTTTGGTTTGTTCATACGTACGGTCCTGTGGGTGGCCTTCCTCGGCCTGCCCGCGGGTGCGCAGCCCTCCCCTCAGGCAGACGGGCTGGACGAAGGCCGCCCTATCCTGGGGGGCTTCAGATACCCGGTGATGCACCCCGACTTCGCCACCCGGGAGCTGTGGAGGAGAAATCATCAAGGCCTCCCGAACCCAACGTTCGACGCAGGGGTTCAACGTCGGCTGACCGCCTCGGTCCTGGCCTCCACTTCGACCTCCATGGACCTTTTCTTGGACCTGACCTATGTTCCGTCCCAATGGAACCAGGGGGCCTGCGGCAGTTGCTGGGTCTTCGCCTCCACGGCCATGCTCGAAGTGGCTCTGTCCCACACCTACGGCATCAAGGACTTTCTCTCGACCCAATTCCTCCAATCCAACGCAGACAGTTACACCTGCACTGGCGGGGATCTGTCCACCTTTGCCGATTTCTACAATTCCAAGAAGATCTTGGTCCCCTGGTCGAACCCCCATGCCGATTACCAGGACGGGGCGGTCAATGCGTACTGCTCATCGAGCCTGGTGAATCCATCCATCATCGGCACGACACCGAACTACGCGATTGCCAAGATCACACCTGCACAGATCAACAACTCCACGCTGAGCCAAGCGCAGATGATCGCTGCCATCAAGACCGCCCTCAACCAGGGCCAGGCGGTGGGTTTCAGCTTCTTCACCGACTTCAGTGCTCCCGGTGGATTCTACGATTTCTGGGACAACCAGGCCGAAGCGACACTATGGGTCAATTCCTATGAAGGGGGCACCTGGAGCGATGCCACCTGGGGCGGGCACATGATCACGATCATGGGCTACAACGAGGACGATGCCGACGCCACCAAGCACTATTGGATCGTCAGGAATCAATGGGGACTCACCACGAACCGCCCGAATGGCCAGCTCCGGCTGCCGATGCTGATGAACTACGGGGCCACATTCCAGGACTCCGGGCATAGCTACGGCTGCTACCAGTTCGAGACCCTCACCCTCACGATGTCCCCACCAGTTCCTGCAGGCCCCTCCGTTTCCATATCATCACCCACAACGCGGCTGGCGGTCGGACAACTCCTGGAGTTGAAAGCCACTGTAACTGGCACCCCACCCTTCACCTATCAGTGGAGAAAGGATGGGAGCCCCATCGCTGGGGCCACTTGGGCCATCTACACGATTCCCTATCTGAACCCCTCGGATGGTGGCCACTTGTACGACGTGGTCGTCACCAACGCGTCTGGAGCGGCCACTGCTCCTCCAGTGACCTTCTCCGTCAATGGCCAGCAGCTCCTCGCGAATCCGGGCTTCGAGGAAGGGGACAGCGGGGCCTGGACTTGGACGACCAATCTCTCCAATGCCAAAGCAAGTCCCTTCCGAAACAATACGACCAATCCCCACAGTGGGGTCTACTACACCTATCTCGGGTACTGGGATGGCGTGGATTCCGGCAGCTACGGCACCCTCGAACAGACCATCAACGTTCCGACCGGAGCGGGCTCGGTCTCCCTGGGGTACTGGATTCGACAGATCACTGGCCAAAAACCCCCGAATGCCGTGCTTGATACGCTCACGATGCGGATCCTGGATGCCTCCGGGAACACCCTCAAGACGCTCAAGGCCTACAGCAACCAGAATGTGGATCACCTCCTCTGGACCCGGGACACCTTTGACGTCAGTGACCTCAAGGGACAATCCATCCAGTTACGGGCCGACTGGAGCGAGAACGCCTCGAACCTGACCGCCTGGCGGTTGGATGATCTGGCCCTGACTTTCGATGCAGGAGCTGGTACGGCCATGGTCGGTGTGGTCACCCTGGATCTCAATGGTGATGATGTGGTCGATCCTCTCGATTTGCTTACCTTTGCGAGGAACTACGGCACCACCAATGCCAGTTGCCTCTTCAGCGGAGACAGCACTGTGAGCGACGCCGACCTCGCCCTCCTTCTCGCCGGCATGTGAGGGAAGCGACCATGACCACGAACCCACTGCTCTCAGTTGCCGCGGCGCTCACACTGGCAGCTCTTCTCGCTTGCGGGGGCGGCAGTTCTGCGCCAGCCCCAGCGCCCACGGCCACGGCCACAAGCCTTGCCTACGCCGACCCCACCACCGGCGCCTTCAAGCTGGTGAAGAATGCCTCCAGTTCCGGCTCTCACCTCATCCTCGACCTCCTGGGCCCCAGCTCGGGCACGGCCATGGGTGCTGCCATCGCCCTCAGCGCAGACACCACCAAGGTGGCGTGGGTGGACATTCCCGCCGGCGGCACCACGGCCTCGCTCATGAAGAATGGCACCCAATTCGACCCGGGCAGCGGCCTCCCCATCCAGAGGGCGAAGGCCACCGGCAATGGACTTCAAGCCGCCGTGGCCCAGAAAAATCCCACCCCACCCGCTTCCCTCAACGGCACCCTGCTCCAGGTTGCCCTGGATCTGAAATCCGGCCTGGGACTCACACCGGGCACGGTCATCACGCTCAGTGCTGACGGCACCAAGTGTCAGGTGCTCGATGGCACGGGTTCTCTCTCCCCCATCTCCGTCACGGTGGGCACTCTCACAGCCCAGTGACATGCCCAGGAGACCTTCCTGCGCCCAGCATGGCGGGCGCTATTTCCGCGTGAGCAAATAGCCTTTTCATGGGATACTGAAAGATCGTCTGTACCCGGGTGCTCATGCCGCACACGCATTTCCAGCTTCTCTCGAACTGCTCTGATGAGCAGCTCCGAACCATCTGTGAGCGGCGACGCCTGCCCATCCCCATCCGATGGGAGGACTGCGGCGAAGGGCGGATGCGCCTGTTGAAGACCATGGTCTTCCACCTGGAGGACCACAAGCGCCTGTCGGACACTCTGGCGGACCTGGACAGTGAGTCCCTGGTGGCCTTGAAGCACCTCGTCAACGATCAGGCTTTGCCTGCAGCCCCGGTGCTCGAGGTTCTGCGGGACCTGGGGCTGATCCTCCCATCCGGCGCCAGCTGGGCCGTGGCCGAGCGGGTGGCCGATGCCCTGGAGGATTTTGACGAGTGCGCCCTGAGCTTCCAGGCCCCTGCTGAAGTGAAGCTGAAAGCTGTCGAGCCCTTCCGCTTCTCCCTGGCCC
Organism: uncultured Holophagaceae bacterium; assembly: GCA_903927605.1. Next base: position 39,378 of record CAIYNT010000124.1, on the reverse strand, counting down.
TTACCAGCGTGCTGCTGCGTTGCGTGGCCGGCCTGCGTGTGCTGAAGGGAGGCCTCCCTGCCAAGAAGGAGCTGGGCCAACTCATGCAGCGGAACGCCATGCTCCAGGAGGAGCAGGATGCGACCCTGCTGTTCACCTTGCTCCATCGGCTGGGCCTCCTGTGGAACCGGGATGGTCGCGTGGAGACACTACTGCCCGCCGTGACCAGCCATCCGCCCCGCTGGGTGGCAGAGCGCGCCTTCGCCAGCCTGCTGGAACATGACCTCAAGGCCTGGGGCATGCCTCCGGCCGAGGATCGGCACTTCCTGATGCAGCACCTGCTGGAGCGCCGAGGCCAGACCCTGGCCGTCCAATCCTTCCTGGCCTTCCTCAAGACCCTGCATCCCCTGGATGAGGATCGCACCCGTGAGGTGTTCCTCCCCTTCCTGGGCCGCGTAGGCATCATCCAGGGAGACGAGGGCTACACGCATCTCCGACTCACCGAACATGGCGAGGCGCTGGCCCACGAGTACCTGCTTCGTGATCTGAAGGGCACTGCGGCCCATTGGGAGCCCCTGGAGCAGGATCAGGCCATGATCCTGCAGCCCACACTGGAACTGCTGACGCCACTGCTGCAGAACCCCCATCGGCTGCTCCAGCTGGCCCAGCTGGCGGATGTGGAAGCCCTGGATGCCATGGGCACCTTCCGGGTGAGTCACGCCACCCTGGTGCGTGCCATCGATGCGGGCGTGCCGCTCGAAGAATTGGGCCAGCGCCTGGGCGCCACGACCCAGACTCTGCCCCAGCCCCTGCTCCAGCTGCTGGAGGATCTCTCCCGCCGAGTGGGCGAGGTGGAGGTTCATCAGGGCGTGCGGCTGGTGCGGGCCCGCACGACCCATCTGGCGGACGAGCTCAAGCTGCGGCCCGAACTGGCCCCCCTCAAGCTGCGGTCGCTCTCGGATACCGTCCTGGAAGTGCGCGGAGATGGCAATGCCCACGCCCTGCTCAAGCAGGCCGGCTTCATGCCTAAACCCGGCCGCTTCCTCGCCCTCAGCGTGGATGGGGACGAGAAGCTCTACCTGTGGGCTCTGGCGGCTCTGGCCTTCGTGGATGAGAAGGGCATGAACCACCACCTGGAGCCCGTGCAGCAGATGGTCCGCTCGGCCATCCAGCGCCTCCATGACGAGGACCCGTCTCTCTACCAGGAAGTCCTGCGGCGCATCCCCATGCTGCACCTGGGCGGCGAGGACCAACTGGCCGAAGAAGTGCAACGCATTCTCGAATACGCCGCGGGGCACACCCTCATGGTGGAGCTCACCTATCTGCCCCCGGCGGCCCATCGCACCCAGCTTCGGCGCGTCTCCCCCCGCACCATCCAGGAGGACCACCTGCTGGCCTTCTGCCACCTCCACCAGGAGGAAATGGCCTTCCGCCTCACCCGCATCCAGGGTGTGAAGCTGCTCAACGAACGGGGCTGGACACCTGCCAACCACAGCCAAGCTGGGTAATCCTCTCCGGGGGGAGGCTCCGACTCCGCGACGAAGGAGCGGGAGCGGCCTCCTGAGGAGACCGCATCAGACGGAGGGTGCTGCGCGCCTCCAGGTGACGCAACGCTTTGCGTTGCTCCCACGCGCGGGACGCGCGCGGACCTGGAGCCTCCCCCCGGGCCCCCGCGCAGATCATGACCAAGCCCTGATCTGTTTACATGTTCCAGAAATCCCGCCCGGGGACTACCCGACCAGATCCTTCATCCGCTTGTCGAGGACATCCGCCAGTTTTTCGACCACTTCACGGCCTTCGGTACGGGAGGCCTGGATTTCCTTTTCCAGCTTGCGCTCGGTCTGAAGGACCGATTTCTGCAGCTGGGACAACATCCCTTTCATGTCATCAAGATCATTGAGCAGGGAGTTCAACCTCGGATCAGGGGGGCGGCTGTTGCCGAAAACACCCATGCCCGCCAGAACCGTGGCGAGGGCCGAAAGCAGCAGGATGAGGAGAAGCAGAGGATTGCTGGCCATGGGCACACCTTGCCCTTGAGATTGCCAGGACCGTGCCGATCAGGGCTATTAATGTTGGGGAGCCTGCTTCACGCGCTGATAGTCGTCGCCCATCACCTTGAGGGGCTTTTCCACCGGGATCACCAGGAAGGGCTCACTCTTCCGGGTCTCCCTTCGCGAGGCCAACTGAAGTTTCTGCTGCACTTCTTCCTTGGCTTGGCGTTCCCTGGCCAACTCTGTGGCGTGGGTGGCAGCAAGGTGGGTCAGTTCCTGCTCCTGGCGCTGGGCCTGGACGGACAGATCATCGGCCCGGTGCTTCTGCTGGAAGCCCCAGCTGCCCAGGCCGACCAGAGCGGCCAGCAGCGGCAGGGCGGCAGCGGCCAGAAGACCCCAGGTGGGGCGTTTCCGCTCGGTCCGGCTACGGCGCTGGGCCTCCCGGCGGAGGTCATTGGCCAAGGCCGTCAATTCCGCGGTAGGTTCAGCAGCACTGGGGACCATCATGGGCCCCAGGCCCAGGAGATCGCGGAGTTCAGCCCGCAGCTGGACATCCTCGGCGGGTTCGAATCGCCGGGCGGGATCAGACCAGGACATGGACGCCTCCTGAAGGGTTGAGCTGATCTTTGAGCTGGGCCTTGGCCCGGTGGATGCGGGTCTTCACGGTAGCCTCGGGAATGTCGAGGATGTCCGCGATCTCGCGGATGGAGAGACCCTCGACCACGAAAAGCCAAAGGGCTTCGCGGAAGGTGGGCGAGAGCATCCGCATGCGCTCCCGCACTTCCTGGTTCAGCACCTGGTCATCGGCGCCACCGGCCAGGCCGGGTTCGCTGACAACTTCCAGGCTGAGATTCTGGTTCTTCATGGGACGACGCTCAGTGAGGGAAAGGGTCCGCACAGTGCCATAGAGAAAAGCGGTGGGATGCTCCACTGCCACTTCCCGCTGCATGAGGATGACGAAGGCCTCCTGCGCGATGTCCTCCGGGAAATTGGCCCCATAACGACGGGCGTAACTCACCAGTCTTGGATATAGCTCAGCAAAGGCGGCGTGGAAGGCCTCCTGAGTGCCGAACGGGGTTTCCGGTTGAGACTGCGCCATGCATGGGCTCCAACCCTAGGATGCCCGAAGCCGGGAGGAAGTTCCGGGCTACGCTGAAAGGGTATGGAACACCCTCTGCACGTCTGGCGCGACACCCTGGAGGAACTGGGGGTGATGGGTTTGGTTCGCGAGCCAATTCCTGCCGCCCAGAATGCACCTGCGGCGCAACTTTCCGCCACCTCCCCCCCGCGCCCGCCTGCGCCTCAGCCCGTGCAAAAACCAGCCACCCCCCCACCCACAGTCTTTGTGCCGCCCTCCGACCCCATTGCCTGTCCACCACCCGAGCTCGTGGCTGCCGCGCCAACCCTGCCCGACCTCGACCAGGCCATCAGAGGTTGTCTGGCCTGCCCTCTGGGCCCAGGCCGCATGAAGTTCGTCTTCGGCGAAGGGCACCCCGAGGCCAGGCTCATGTTCGTGGGCGAGGGGCCCGGCCGAGACGAAGACTTGCAGGGACGCCCCTTCGTGGGCAAGGCCGGCGAGCTGCTGGACAAGATGATCGGCGCCATCGGCCTGAAGCGCGAGGAAACCTACATCGCAAACGTAGTGAAATGCCGCCCCCCGGACAACCGCACGCCGACACCCGATGAAGCCCGGGCCTGTCTCGGCTACCTGCACCGCCAGATCGAGCTGATCCGCCCCGCCGTGATTGTCACCCTCGGCGCCACGCCCCTGCGCGAGTTCGCAGGCGTCAACGAGGGCATCACGAAGGCCCGGGGGCAGTGGCGGCGGGTGCGGGTCGGCAACCGTGAGATCCCGATCATGCCCACCTTCCACCCCGCCTACGTGCTCCGCCAGTACACCCAGGAAGTCCGCCGCGCCGTGTGGGAAGACCTCCGAGCCGCCAAGGAATGGATCGACCGCCCCGCTGACAGCTGACAGCCGAGGGCCGAGGGCTGAGAGCTCACCTGTGTCATGCTAGGCGCAGCATTTGAGGATTGCCCATGCGTCTCGTCAATGTGTTTTTCATCGTCCTGCTGCTGTTGGTCCTGATGGTGCTGGGCAACCTGTACCTCACCAACCACGATCTCCTGGTTCGCGAAGTCGTCGTGTTTGGCGAAAGCATCAAACTACAGAGCGTCATCCTCATCACGTTCCTGCTTGGATTTCTCCTGAACGTCCTCTACACGGGCATCATGGAGATCATCCGGCTGGTGCGGGGACTGAACGATTCTGCTGACACCCGGCTGGTGAAGCGCATCTCGGAGCGCATGCAGGACGCCCGCGACCTGGTGGCCCATGGGCTCCCCCGGGAGGCGAAGGTCATTCTGGATAGCATCCTCGAACAGCGCAAGGAACACATCCCTGCACGGATCCTGCTGGGCGAGATCCTCCTCAAGACCGGGAGCGCCGATGAGGCCGTGAAGCTGTTCAAATCCCTGTGCGAGGATGAGCCGGACCAGATCGAGGCTCGCTACCAGCTGGCCGAGGCCCTGATGGCCGTGCGGAACCCTGAAGCGTCGCTTGCAGTGCTGAAGAAACTGGCTGCCGATCAGTCCAAGAAGGCCCTGCGCGCCTGGCGGCGCCTGCGGGCCATCCACATGGAAGGCCAGCGGTGGGAGGAGGCCCTGGAGGCCCACAAGAAGCTCACGACCCTCTTTGCCAACGAACTCACTCAGGGCGAGAAGGCCCAGGGCTCAGCCCTGACCTACCAGGTGGGCATGGCCAAGGTGGAGGCGGATCAGTTCAAGGATGCGGCGCAGATCTTCCAGCAGGTCATCAAGGACGAGCCCGACTTCGTGCCGGCCTACCTCAGCCTGGGCCGCTGCATGATCCTGCAGGACCAGGAGGCCCAGGGGCTGGAGATCCTGCTCGAAGGCTTCCGCAAGACCGGCGAAGGGACCTTCCTTCAGGAATTGGAAGACTACTTCATCCAGTTGGGGCGACCGGAGGACGGGCTGGCCCTCATGCGGCGCGTAGCCGCCACCTCCAGGCACGCCACGACGGCCAAGTTCTTCCTGGGCAAGATGCTCTACCGTCTCGAAATTCTTGATGAGGCCCTGGACCTTTTTCAGGAAGTGCGCAGCCAGGTGGTCTACAGTCCCATCCTGTTCTTCTTCATGGCCAAGATCCACAGCCGGCGCGCCCGCCTGGACGCCGCCCTCAACGAGTACCGTCAGCTCCTCCGCAACCTGGGCATCCTGAAGCTGCGCTACGAGTGCGCCGTGTGCGGGCACCGCACCCAGGACTTCAGCGACCGCTGCGACAGCTGCGGAAGCTGGAACAGCAGTCATTTCATGTTCAAGGAAAGCGATCTTCCCGAAGGTCCCATCCGTGGCGAATCAGGAAGCTGGATGGCGATGATGTAATGCTCTGGCTGTCAGCCATCAGCTGTCGGCTATCAGTTTTAGGGGCACCCCAGGGCGCCCCTCTTTGACTGGAAGCTGATCGCTGACAGCTGATAGCTTACTAAGCAATCGCCTGTCGAATATCGAACAGGAGGCGCTTGAGTTCCAACTCCGAGAGCTGGAGAGGCACCTGCTGCTTGACCTCCTCTTTGCGATAAAAGGCGATGCGCTTCACCACGATCTTGTTCTTGCCGATGCTGATCTCGTTGAACTGGATCTGAGTGTCGTCCTTGTAGGGCGGCAGACTGCGGAGCTGGATGTACATCCCTCGCCGGTCATGATCCACGATCTCAAGGCGCTCCTTCAGGTAGTTCACCTGCTCGGAGAGCTTCTCAGCCTTGGTCTTCAGCTTGGCGAAGCTGAGCTTCTTCGGGATGTGGCGCTCCAGGACCATCTCTCCCAGCTGAACGCCATCCCCTGCCCGGCGCAGGAAGCCATCCAGGGTCCCATCCAGTTCAAGGTCCGTCTGGTGGAAGGTCTCGAACCCCTGGAATTCGCCGGGAAGGACCGAGTCGTCGTAGCGTTTGGCTTTGCGGGACAGCTTCATGGAACACCTCAGGAGGTCGGATAACCCACTGAGCCAGAGCCGTGCCAGGAATTTTCTACCCCGACAGAACGGGCACAGCTCTTGATTTATAAGCACTTCCTCGCGAATCTTGCCCAGCGGTACCTGCCCAGAAGTTCCCCCGGAAGCTCGGGCTATGTTCGATTCTGGTCAGGCAAGAAGCAGCCTGTTCAATTCTGAACAGGGAGGTCTTCCGTTCCCACTTTCGGCCATCGCCTTCGGTAGACCGTGCGTTCCAAGGCCCGGCTGAAGGTGCTCCAAGAACCGCCCGAGGTCTCATCTTGCACTGCCCTGAACATGACTTCCAGCTTGCCGTCAAGGTCGTCGAGGTAATGGACCAGCAGGGCTTCCGGAGTCTTCGGCAGCACCGGGGATCCGAATTCCAGACGGCCATGGTGGCTCAGAACGATGTGCAGGATCTGCAGGCGCAGCTCCTCGGGAAATGCGGGGATCTTGCCCACTGCGCGACCGATCCATTCGGCTTCCAGGGCGATGTGGCCCAGCAGATTGCCCGCATCGGTGTACCCGAAGCTGCGCTGGTAGCTCAATTCGGCAGTCTTGCCCACATCGTGGAGGAAGACCCCGGCCAACACCAGATCCCGGTTCAGGCTCCGGTAATGCCCACAGGCCCGCTCCGCCATGCCCAGGACAGACAGGGTGTGCTCCAGCAATCCGCCGAGGTAGGCATGGTGCATGGATTTGGCGGCAGGTGCCAGAGCGAAGGCGGCACGCAGGTCCCCGTCTTCTACGAACAGGTCCGTGAGCAACCGACGGATCCAGGGGTCCTTCACGGAGTCGATGTACCCGTCCAGCTCCGCCAGCATCTCTGGTACGGGTCGGGCACTCACGGGGAAGAACGCCGAGAAGTCTGCGATCTCCGTATCCAGCGCGAACCGGACCTTGTCCAGCCTGAGCTGGAGACGCCCGTTGTAAGTCGTCACAGCGCCCTTGACACGCACAAAGACGTCCGCACGGATGGCTTCCATATCGCCTTCGATGGCCCGCAGGTCCCAGAGAAAGGCCTTCAGGTCGCCGGAGGCGTCCGATAGTTTCAGCTCCAGGTACTCGCTCCCCTTGGTGCTGACCTTATAGACGGCCTCCTGGGCCAGGAGGAAGCCCTGGAAGGTTTCGCCCTCCTTCAGATTCCGGATGAGGGGCTGGTCGGGCATCGGGACTCCATGCGGTTCATCAGGCTGGGGTAGCCGAGGCGACAGTGGCTGTCTAGTGGTTGCGGGGAACCTTTGGAGGCGGGGCGAAGGGGTCCTCGTCGCCGTACCCCAGCTCCAGGGGGACCCGCTTGTCCTCAAGCACTTCAAAGAGTGACCATTGGTCCCCCTTCTTCACGTTGCCTTCAGGCAGCGCCAGCACCCGGACCTTCAGCACCCGGTTGTAGAGCGGGAACTCCAGCTCGTCTTCGGCCTTCACGTCCTGGCTGGCCTTCCGGGGAATGCCGTTCACCCGCACCATCCCCTCGTCACAGAGCTGATTCGCCAGCTCCCGCCGTTTGATGAGCAGGCTCTTCTTGAGAAAGGTGTCGAGCCTCAAAGCATCACCCCTTCAGGATCTGATCCTTGGGCACCAGATAACGGATGTTGGCACGCATCCGCAGATTCGCCAGGTACTGTTCGATGGCGTTCTGGGCCTTCGGTTCCTGGAGCTTCTCCAGGATCTTCGCCTTCACGTCGGCAAAGGACTTCATGGGTGCATCCTCGAGTGCCATGAGCTGGATCAGGTAGAAGTCCTTGTCCGTTTCGATGGGCGCGGAAACCTGCTCGGGCTTGAGTCGCACGGCCGCGTCCTCGATGCTGGCGCGGAGGAAACCCTTGTTCATCCAACCCAGATCACCCCCGGTGGCCTTGCTGGGACTGGTGGAGTAGAGGCGGGCCAGTTCCTCGAAGGACTTGCCGCGTTTCAGCTCGGCTTGGACCGTCTCCAGTTTCTTCCTGGCCTCCGCCTGATCTTCTGCTGTGGCGCCCTTGGCGAGCACCAGTTCCCGGATGCGGAACCGGCTTGGCATGCGGTATTCATCCTTGTGGTCCTCGTAGTAGGCGCGCAGTTCGTTATCCTCGACGGCCACCTTTGAGTAGACTTCGCGCTGGAGGACGAACTGCTGGGTGGCCTGCTGCTTCTGCCGTTTGAGGAACTCCGGCAGACCGATGCCCAGGCTTCCCTTGAGGGCCCGCTCGAGGTCGGCATCCGTGGCGAAGTTGTTCTCCTTCTTGATGCCATCGATGCTGGCGCGGACGTAGTCATCCGTGACCGGGGAGCCCAACTCATCACCCTTGTCTTCCAGGAGGAAGGCATCCATGAGCCCCTGCAGGGTCTTTTCGCGGGCATCCTTCAGCTTCTCGTCCAGCTCCTTCCCGGAATACTGGCGGTAGAGTGCGGCGTGCTGCTGCTCCACGGCCTGATTGAGCCCCCGGCGCGTAATGATGTGCTTGTTGACGACCACGAGGATCTCCTCGCGAACATCGGTCTTGGATTTGCTTTCCGGCGATGCGGCATCGGATTTGCCACCTTGCGGCGCCACGGCACTGGACTTGGTGACTTCCGGCGTGGCTGGACTGCTGGGCCCGGGCTTGACCTGGGGCTTTCTGCAGGCAATCGGCAACGCCAAGAGGGAAACGAGGAGGAGCCTTCTCACTTGGCTTCTCCCTTTCCAGCTTCAGGGGCCTTAGCGGGTTCCGCGGAATTCGGGGCCTTCGTTGACGTGGCAGGGGCCGCCGCCTTCGCAACAGGAGCGGGCTTGACCAGCTCGAAGGGGATCTCCTTGCGGAGGCCATCCATCAGCTCGTTCCATACCATCGCCTGGCGCTCCTGCTGAGCCATCTTCTCGGCAGGCCCCTTGGCCTCTTCAAAGGGAACCTGACGGGAGGGCTTGCGGCTCTCTACCTTGATCAGGTGGTAGCCGTAGGTCGTCTTCACCGGTGAGCCCACCTTGCCCACAGGCTGAGTGCGGGTCGCGGCACCGAATTCGGGAACCCAGCCCGAGGGATCGGCATCAGCATAGAGGCCGCCATTCTCCTTGCTGCCCGGGTCGTCGCTGTACTTTTTGGCCAGAGCCTCAAACTTGGCTCCCTTCTTAAGCTCAGCCTGGATCTTCGCGATGCGGGCCTTGGCCTCGACATCACTCAGTCCCTGCTTCCCTTCGCCCTGCTTCACAGTCACCAGGATGTGGCGCACGGACACCAGGTCCGGCTGCTTGAATCGATCGGGATGCTTGTCATAGTAGGCCTTCACATCGGCTTCATCGACCTTGAGCTTCTTCTGGAGGGCCGGTCCCTCCTTGGACAGGTACTCCCGGGCCAGCAGATCATCCTTGGCGCGGTCCAGGGCCCGCGTGTAGTCCGGCGTCTTGTCCAGATCCATCCGTTTTGCTTTCACGGAAAGCAGCTTGCTCTCGGCCATGCGCTTGACGAATTCATCCTTGCCACCCTGGACCATGAGGACCTGCATCTGCTCCTGCTGCCCAAGCAGGCGGAAGGCCGCCTGGAAGTCAGCCTCAGTGACGATCTCATCACCCACCTTGGCGAGCACCACCTCCTCAGGCTTGGGGGCAGGCGCCACAACGGGGGCAACGGACGTGGGAGCGGCAACGGGTGCGGGGGCGGTAACAGGGGCTGACGAAGACGTGGGAGCCTGCGTCTTCGCCGGTTCCTGGGCGACGACACCGAGGGCGATGAGAGAGATCAGGGAAGCACGGAGCATGGGTGTCCTTGGATGCCGGGGCGCTAGGCCGCTGTTAAAAAAACTACCTGTTAATCTCACGTCTTCGGCGGCATAAGGGGCCGTAGCGGAATCAATTTGAAGGATCAATGGTGGTTTCCAGGCGGGCCCTAACGGCGCCGCCCGCCGAGAATATTCATCAGGGCGATGAAGATGTTGTAGAGGCTCACGAAGAGGGCCAGGGCGAAGCCAGCCGGATCGCTGAAATCATCGGTGCGCAGCATGGCCGAGGTATCCCAGAGCAGCTTGGCCGAGCAGGCGATGACCGCCACGCCCGAGATGATGAGGCCGAAGGTCTCCAGGTGGAAGATGGCCGCGGCCAGACTGCCGAAGAACATCACGGCGATGCCGACGATGACGAAGTTACGGAGGAAGCTGAAATCCTTCTTGGATACGAAAGCGGTCACCGTCAGCGTCATGAAGACCGCGCCGGTGAGCCCGAAGGCCATGAACACCGGCTTGAAGCCCGCCCCCTGGGCGACGATCAGGGCAACAATGCCCGCAATGACGCCCGAGACGAAGGTGAACAGGCCGTAGGCGATCTTGTTCAGCGGCTTCCGGCGGCTGACCGAGGAGGCAAACATCAGCGTCCCGAACTGGATCCCGAAGAGCACCCAGCCGAGGAAGCGCCCGGCCACGGGCACGAGGGCCATGGCCACGAAGGGGGCGCTGAGGGCCCCCAGGGCCGCTACGGCGAACCCGCCCATGAGCCAAAGGTATACGTTTCGGACAAAATCAACCCGGGATTGCGCTCCCGTCGATGTCCCCTGCCACGACTGCTGAAGATCCATGCGACGCTCCAAGGGAGATCCGGAAGCGGATCCCCCTCAGATCCTAACATTCCCCCCACCCTATCCCTGTCATGACTGCCCCCGAGGTTCCGTGATTCCCCCTTCCTGGCAGGACCGACTCCAACAGCAGGCCACGCACCGCCGGACCCTGGGGCGGAACCGGGCCATCCACCTGGCCGTCGGTGTCGATGTGTGCTCCAACGACTACCTGGGCCTGCGGCGGGATCCCCGTCTGGCCGAGGCCGCTGCGGTCGCCGCCAGGACCCATGGCGCGGGCGCTGGAGCCGCCCGCCTCCTCCGGGGCACCTGCCCCCTTCACGAGGAGCTGGAGGCCACCCTGGCCCGGTGGAAGGGTACTGCGGCCTGCCTGCTCTTCAACACGGGCTACCAGGCCAACGCCACCCTGCTTCCGGCCCTGGTGGGGGCGGGCGATGCCGTGTTCTCCGACGCGCTCAACCATGCCTCCCTGGTGGACGGCTGCCGCATGGCCCGGGCTGGTGGAGCGCACGTGGGCATCTATCGCCATCTGGATCTCCAGGATCTGGCCACGCAGCTGGCGGCTTGGCGCACTGGCGCCCCGGCGGCAGCCCTGGCTCTGGTGGCCACGGACGCCGTGTTCAGCATGGACGGGGATGCAGCCGACCTCCCGGCCCTGCTGGACCTGTGCGAACGACACGGGGCCCTGCTGCTCATCGACGAGGCCCACGCCACGGGTCTGCTGGGGGCCGATGGTGCGGGGCTGGCCCAGTTGCAAGGCGTCCATGGCCGCGTCCCCCTCGTCATGGGCACCCTTGGGAAGGCCCTCGGAGCCTTCGGGGCCTTCGTCTGCTGCGATACGCTGCTCCGCGACCATCTCCTGAACACGGCCCGGGGCTTCATCTTTTCGACCGCCCTGCCCCCACCCGTGCTCGGGGCCGCCCTGGAGGGCGTCCGCCTCGCCCGCGCCGAGCCCTGGCGGCGGCAACGGGCCCTGGCCCTCGCGGACCAGCTCCGGGCGGTTCTCGGGCAGCCCAGCCACCCGTCTGCCATCGTGCCTGTCCCGGTGGGCGAAGACGCCGAGGCCGTGCGCCTCGCCGAGGCACTCCAGTCATGCGGTTTCGATGTCCGGGCGGTGCGGCCTCCCACGGTGCCTGAAGGCTCGGCCCGACTGCGGATCACCACGGGAGCCCACCTGGAGGACGCCCAGGTCGAAGCCCTCATCCAGACCCTTCTGAAGACGCTGGACGCCGGATAAAGTCAATCTTCCACGGCCTTCTGGATCGCCGCCATGAGATCCCTCCGGAGGAAGGGCTTCTGCACGAAGGCCACCAGCCCCTTGCCGAGGAAATCCTGGATGGCCTCCTGCTCGTTGTAGCCGCTGGTGAGGACCACCCGGCAGCCGGGGTCCAGGCGGCGCAGTTCCCGGAAGGTCTCCACGCCATCGAGGTGGGGCATGGTCAGGTCCATGAGCACGGCCTTGATCCGGTCCGAACTTTCGCGGAACCGCTCCAGGGCCTGCAGCCCATCCTCAGCCGTGATCACATCGAAGCCCATGGACTTCAGGAGATCCGCCGCCACGAGGCGCACTCCCTCCTCGTCATCCACCACCAGGATGGTTCCGGTGCCCATCCAATCGGTCGCTTCGCCGGTGGTCTCCACTGCCGCCGCCTCCCCGGAACCCGCTGGGAAGATGAGCTTGAAGGTGCTGCCCTTGCTCACTTCGCTGTAGACCCGTATCCCGCCTTTGTGGCCGCGCAGAATGCCCTGCATGGCCGCCAGACCCAGGCCCCGGCCCGTGAACTTGGTGGTGAAGAAGGGCTCGAAGATCCTGGCCTGCACCTCCGGAGGCATGCCCTTGCCCGTATCGGACACTTCAAGGGTGAGGAAGGTTCCCGGTTCGATGGGTTGGCCGGGGAAGTCCCTGGTCAGATCCTCCTTGTCGTAGACCTGTATCCCAGTTCGGATCGATACGATGCCCTCAGTGTCCCCGATGGACTCGGAGGCATTGGTGACCAGGTTCATCACGACCTGTTGGATCTGGGTGGCTTCCGCCAGGAGGACGGGGAGCTTCTCCTGCAGCTGATATCTGAGAGCCACCTTCTTCGAGATGGATACGCTCAGCAGGTGGGACATCTCCTCCACGACCTGGTTCAGATCCACAGGACCCACCACGAAACGTCCCTTGCCGGAGTAGGCCAGCATCTGGCGGGTGAGGTCTGTGGCCCGCTGGACGGTCAGTTCCATGGTTTCAAGGAAGGGCCAGGCCGGAGACACCTCCGGCAGGCAGAGCTGCGCCAGGTTAATGTTCCCCAGGAGCGTGGTGAGCAGGTTGTTGAAATCATGGGCGATGCCGCCCGCCAGAACCCCGAGGCTCTCCAGCTTCTGGCTCTGGAGCAGGGACTGCTCCTGCCGCCGCCGCTCCGTGATGTCGGTAACCACGCCCAGCACGCTTACCACCTTGCCTTCATCGTCCTTCAGGGGAGTCCCAGTCACGATGGTCCAGAGTTCGTTGCCATCCTTCCGCTGAAACCGGAAGTCGTGCTGGGCAACATTACCCGTTCGTCGATCCGCCATGTTCGCCTTCGCCTGGGCGATGTCAGCCTCGGCCATGAAGTCGAACAACGATCGGCCAACCATGTCGGAGGGTTCAAAGCCCAACATCTCCGCCATACGATGGTTCACAAACGTCGTCGTTCCCTGGGCATCCACCACCCAGAGCCCTTCCCCCATCACCTCGACCAGGTGCCGGAAGCGCGCCTCACTTTCGCGCAGGGCCTGAGCATCCAGACGATGGCTTTCGGTCTCCAGCGCCAACTCGTGGGTGCGAGCCTCCACCTGAGTACGGACCTCCGCCTGACCAGCCAACAGGGCCTTCAGATACCCGGCCAACAGGATTGAGAAGGCCAGCCCGGTCAGCAGCACCGCCCAGGCCCGCCCAGGGGTGCCCAGGGCAAACTGGCCTCCGGCCGGAGTCACCACCAGAGTCCAAGTGCGGCCCGCCAGCTCAAAGGTCCGGACCAGGCCCAGCCTTTCATCCTTCGGGCGCCCGATCACAGGCAGTGGCGAAGGTTCCTCGTGGAGCAGGGCCTCCGAATCAGGGGCACTGGCATCGAGAAGCCTCAACACGACGCCCTCGGGTTCCAGCAACGCCAGAGATTTCCGAACCATGTCCCCCATTCGGAAGACCCCCTGCACCACACCCATGGGGCGGCCGTCCTTCCCCCGCACCGGGCACATCACCAGCATGCCGGCCTGATTGCCCGGTTCCTGGATGAGCCGGACCCGCCCACTGGCCGCCAGGGCACCAGTCCGGAGGGCCCGACCCAGTGCCTCCTGCCGAGTCGGCAACCCTTGGGCCGAGTAGCCTAGGGTGACCTCGTTCCCTTGAAACGGTGCGACGAAGAGGATGGCATGGAAGACCGCATCGGGCGCCAGGGCCACGTCCTGCCCCGCGCTGTCCCTGCTGAAGAACCGGAACCCGGGATGAGTGCGACGGGCCTCTGCTTCCAGTGCGGCCCGGTTCCCGGGAGTCACTTCTGGCAGCCACTGGAAGGCCTGGATGTAGGGATGCCGGGTGAGGATCGGATCCACGAAGAGATCGAAGTCCTTCCTGGTGACCTCGTCGCTAGCCTCGAAGAAATTCCGCAGGAGCGTGACATCTTCGAAGCCCGTCTCGAACCCGTGGATGACGCTCTCGGCCCGTTCCCGCGCGACTGCATTGAACTGTGCCTCCACCTGCCGACGATGCAAAATTCGGGTGAAGAAGAAGCCGAACAGGGAGAAGACCAGCCCAACCAGAAGCACCATCAGGATGCTCAGGCGCCCCCGGAATGGCAGGTGGGAGGTGGGTCCGGTCCGTGCTGGCATCAGGTTGTCCGGGGTGGAAACAGGTGAGTTCATGCTCGCAGATGGGTCTCCCGGTTGGAATCCCCATCCAAGTAATCATCGTCACTTCTGGCCTGTGGGAGAATTCCTGTGGATCTCAGGGTCCAAGGGAGGTGCCGCTTGAACCGCAACATCATGTTCGCCCTGGCTGGAGGGCTCGCCGTGGGATTCATCGCGGGGTACTTCGTCTTCGGCGGCGAGTCCAGGGATCCTGCCGGGGCAACTCCCGTCAACGCCGCACCCGTGATGCCCGCACCTTCCCTGGGTGGTGGTATGCCCGGGGCCGCCGGGGCGCTGCCCAGTGGCCCGATCCTGCCCAGCGCGGAAGTGCAGGCCCGTATCACCCGCATCGAAGCCGCAGTCCTGGCCAATCCGAAGGACCATGACGCCTGGGTTGCCCTCGGCAACGAGTACTTCGATTCCCATCAGGCCCAGAAGGCCGTGGAGGCTTATGACAAAGCCCTCGCCCTCAAGCCTGAGGATCCCAATGTGCTCACGGACCAGGGCGTGATGTACCGCCAGCTCAACCAGTTCGACAAGGCGTTGGCCACCTTCCAGAAGGCCAACCGGCTCCAGCCCAGCCACGTCCAGAGCCTGTTCAACATGGGCATCGTCTACGCGAATGACCTGAATAAGCCCGACGAAGCCGCCAAGGTCTGGAACAAGGTGCTGACCCTGGCCCCCGCCAGCGACCAGGCTGCCCAGGCCCGGCAGATGCTGAGCCAACTCAAGAAGTAGTGAGCATGAATGCCAGCAACTCCCTAACACGATGCTGAACCTCGAGACCCTCCCCAGCCCCCTGTGGGTGCTCGGCACAGGCACAGGCGTCGGCAAGACCTTCGTGTCGGCCCGCATCGCGCGAGCCTGGGCGATGGTCGGCCCGGTGACCTACCGCAAGCCCTTCCAGACCGGCGTGGATCGGGCTGACCACCCCGGCGCCGATGCCACGATCCTGAACGGCCAGGGCATCGCCGCCGAAAGCCACATCCTGCTTCGGGAGCCTTTGTCTCCCCTGGCGGCGGCGCAGCGGGAAGGCCGGGCTCTTGACCTCCAGGCCACCGCCCGCTGGTGCCTGCGACCCGTCCAGGGTCGCGTGCTGCTGGAAGGCGTGGGCGGCCTCATGGTACCCCTCGCACCCAAGGTCCACTTCCTCGCCTGGGCCACGGATCTGAAGATCCCCTGCGTGCTGGTGGCCCTCGGTGGCCTAGGCACCCTCAACCACACGCTGCTGTCGGCCGAAGCGCTCATGCTACGAGGCTGGCGCATCGAGGCTGTGCTGGTGAACCCCGGAGCGGATGGTCCCCGGCCTGAGGTGGCAGAGGAAAACGCAGAACTCCTTCGGGGATTTCTGCCGCTGCCCATCCACGTCCTAGACTGATTCCATGCCATCGCCCCTGCCTTCCGACTGGTCCGTTCGTCTCGCCTTGGACCGCGCCCATGTCTGGCATCCCTTCACCCAGATGAAGGTCCACGAGGCCGATCCGCCGGTGCCCCTCGTGGGCGCCGAAGGCTGCGACCTGCTGCTGGCCAATGGCGAGCGGGTGCTGGATGGCATCTCCAGCTGGTGGACCTGCCTCCACGGCCACGGGCAGCCACGCCTGGTGAGCGCCCTGGAGCGCCAGGCCGCCAGGCTCGACCACGGGATGTTCGCGGGTTTCACCCACGAACCGGCCTTGGAGTTGGTGGCGCGGTTGCGGACCAGGCTTCCCAGCAATCTCACCCGGGCTTTCTTTTCCGACGATGGCAGCACGGCGGTGGAAGTGGCGCTGAAGATGGCGTTCCAGGCCCAGCTTCAGCGCGGCGAGAAGGGCCGAGATCGCTTCGGCGCCCTGCGGGGCGGCTACCACGGCGACACCTTGGGTGCCGTGGGCGTGGGGGAGCTGGAGAACTTCATGACCGGGCTGTTTCGGCCCCTGCTGCTGGCCTGCGAACGGCTGGACGTGCCCGGGGATCCGCGCTGTGAGCTCCACCCCGATCTGACCGACTGGCCAGAACGGCTCGAAGGCGCCCGCCAGGAGGTCTGCACTTTCTTCACGCAGCACGGCCAGCGCCTCGCGGCCTTCATTGCGGAGCCGCTCATTCAGTGCGCCGGGGGCATGCGCATGTGGCCGCCGGAACTGCTCCAGGAACTGCGGGCCCAGTGCGACCTCCACGGCGTCTATCTCATCCTCGATGAGGTCGCCACGGGCTTCGGCCGGACAGGAACTTTTCTCGCTTGCGAACAGGCAGGCGTGGCACCGGACCTGCTCTGCCTCTCCAAGGGCCTCACCGGCGGCACCCTGCCGCTCTCGATGACCTGGGCCACGGAGGAGATCTACGGCCACTTCTGGGGGGAGCCTTCCTCGGGTCGGGCCTTCCTCCACGGCCACAGCTACACCGCCAATGCAACGGCATGTGCAGTCGCTTGCGCCAGCCTCGCCCTCTTCGACGACGAGCCAGTATTGGCGAATGCCGCCAGGTTGGGCGAAGCCACGCGGGTAGCCTTCACCCGTCTGGCGTCCCATCCCGCCGTGCGAGAGGCCCGGGTACTGGGCACCATCGGCGCCTGCCGCCTGGTGGATCCCACCGCGGGGAGCACACATGTTCCCGAGGCGCGTTTCGGCTGGCGTCTGCATCGCCGAGCCCTCGACCAGGGATTGTTGGTGCGGCCCATTGGAGACTGCCTGTACCTGATGCCGCCCTTCAGCACCCCGCCGGCCCGGATCGCCGAGGCGGCGGAGACGCTGCTCCGCCTGCTGGCTGAATGATGATGCGGGAGTGATTTTCCAGGCGCATTACACTGGCCCATGGCTCTGGAGGAAGCGATGAAGCTGGTGACTTTCCTGCAGGCCGGAGCGGAGAAGATCGGCGCCGTCATGGTGGATGGCCTCATCCTCGATTTCGGTGCGGTGGACGCCCGCCTCGCCGTGGACATGCTCAACCTCATCCGCGAGCAGGATCGTCTGCTGCCGATCGCCCGTGAGGTCGTGGCCCAAGCTCCAGTCTCGGCCCGCCTCGAACCGCATGAAGTCACCCTCCTGGCGCCCATCCCCTGCCCTGTCTCCATGCGCGATGGCTACGCCTTCCGCCAGCACGCGGCCACGGCCAGGCGCAACCGGGGCCTGGAGATGATCCCGGAATTCGATCTCTTTCCCGTCACCTACTTCACCAACCACCTGGCCGTCACCGGCCCGGGCGAAGTGCTGGTGCAGGATCACCACCTGGTGCGACTCGACTTCGAGTTGGAAGTGGCCATCGTCACTGGACGGCCCCTGAAGAACGCCACCCTGGAGGAGGCCGATGAGGCCATCTTCGGCTTCATGATCATGAACGACTGGAGCGCCCGCATGCTCCAGATGGAGGAGATGAAGCTCTCCCTGGGCCCCTGCAAGGGCAAGGATTTCGCGACCAGCCTGGGCCCCTGGCTGGTGACCAAAGACGAGCTGGATCTGGCGGCTTCGCCCCAGGGCAACGTGCTGCACGCCGATATGACCTGTCATCTAAATGGACATCTATTGTCAAAAGGTAATGCCGACAGCATGCAC
Organism: uncultured Holophagaceae bacterium; assembly: GCA_903927605.1. The sequence continues at coordinate 21,494 of CAIYNT010000124.1, read as the reverse complement.
TGGACCTTTGCCCAGATCCTCCAGCGCACCAGCTATGGCACCCAGATCCACCCCGGCGAAGTCATCGGCAGTGGCACCGTCGGAACCGGCTGTCTGCTGGAACTCAACGGTTCCAAAATCACGGATGATCTCTGGCTCAAGGCCGGGGACGAGGTCGTTCTGGAGATCGCACGCCTGGGCAAGCTGGTGAATACCGTCGTCCACTTCCCGGAGCGGCTGCTGGGCGTGACGCCGAGCCTACTGGGTGGAACCCTGCCTGACCTCTACGCCGATTCTCCCACAGGCGAAGCCGGGGACTGACAGACCAAGGAAGCCTCAATCTTCTGCCGTGTCTCCCGGTGTCATTCTGTGGCGATGATGCACGACCCGTTGCGGGTAAGGGATCTCGATGCCGGCTTCGCGGAAGGCGATGAGAATGCGGCGGCGCAGCTCCCGGGCCACGTCCCACTGGGCCCCGGGAGCCGCCTTGGTGAGGGTCCGGATGACGAATCCGGTCTGGGTGAGCGTGTCGATCCCCTTCACCTCCGTGGGTTCGAGCACTTGGTCAGGCCGGTCCTTGTGCAGCTCCAGCCCAGTCTCCCGCAATACCTGGAAGACCCGGTCGGGGTCCGTGCCGTACCCAACCTCCACTTCCACCAGGGCCCGGGCGAAATCCTTCGACAGGACCACCACGCGGAGAATGGAGCCGTTGGGGATGAAGTGGGCCCTGCCCTCGGGGTCCCGCAGCTGCGTGATGCGCAGCGTCATGCGCTCCACTGTACCGCTGTTCTTGTCATCCACGTTGATGATGTCGCCCACTCCGAACTGGTTCTCCATGAGCAGGAAGAAGCCATTGATCACGTCTTTCACCAGGCTCTGGGCACCGAAGCCCAGAGCCAGACCAGCCACCCCGGCGCCCGCCACCAGCGGTCCGATATTCACGCCGAATTCCTGCAGGGTCATCATCAGGAAGAAGACCACCACCAGCACCCTGGCCGCATTGGTGAGCACTGAACCAAGGGTCTCCGCCCGCCGTTCAGCATCCGTAGTCACTGCATCGTTGCCGTCATCCACAGCCCGGCGGACTGCGCGCACCACCAGGGACACACCCCACAGCAGGGCCACGCAGGTGATGAGCACCAGGCCAAGTTTCTCGGCCTTCTCCCAGATGCCGTGGGGGGCCAGAGCCTGCAAGTTCATGATGGTCAGGGTCATGTCGAATCCAGATAGCTAGCGTATCTTAGCCCGGTCCGGAGATTTCAAGAGCTTGGTCCAGGAGGCGCCTGGCCTGCGGCCCCCGAAGGTGAATCATCATGTTCACTTTTCCTAGTTTTTTTTGGAGTCAGGACTGGCACCCGGGAGTCGAAATCACCATCTTTACCTTTCAAGCCGCCTACCCATTCCAGGGGAGATGTCATGAACGTCGACCGGCGAAAGCACCGTGGGCCTTTCCGGATCCTCTACATGGACCTGAAGAGTTTCATGCGTCGCTACCTCAGAATTGGCCAGGGCTGAACGGTCCCCGATCAGTCGGCCACCATGGGTGTCGCCCCAAAAAGGAGAGGATCTCCTTCTGGTTTGGCGGCGGGCTCTTCTGTTTCCAGGACGTCCAGTCATCCAGATCAGCCGATGCAGTCAGACCACCGCCTCCATGACCGGCATGCGCCAGGGGACCACGGTCCAGGACAACATCAGCCCCGTGGCAATCGATTCCAATGGCTAGTTGGACACGTCCTCCCCCACGGATCCCAGGAGCAGATCCAGGACCCGGGGGGGCCCCTCAAGGTCCGTGAATGAGGCCCTTCGATCCACGATCATTAAATGCTGAAAATACTATCAATGCCGATTTTTCCTTAATTTCGCCTTGCGGTACCAGCAAATATGACGATGATTTAATTGCCACACGCTGGTATGGAGTACCGATGTCACGCTCTGCCGCAGATCTGCTCGATCGCCGCAAGCATCGCGGCGCCTGGCGCTTCCTTCATATGGATCTGAAGGCGCTCCTGCGCCGTTATCTCGGCTGGGGCTAGGGCTCGTCCCCAGCTCCTTGTTGTCCGCTCCAGACGCCCCGGGGGGGAGCGCCTGGAGCGGGGTTATCGAAGAGGCGATCACGCCCGCAAAAGGCATGTGTCAGCTACTTCCAGGAAGCCCAGTAGTTGGCATTCTCAACTGCCTCCGCGGCCGACGTGGCCTTCAAGGGCCTGAAGGCATCCACCATGACCGCCACTTCGTCCGTGCGGTCCTTGGTGCGGCTGAGGGGGATGGCCTTGGGGTGGGGCCCGTGGTGGATGCCCTGGGGGTGCCAGGTCACCATGCCGGCGCCGATGCCGTCCCGGCTGAAGAAGTGGCCCGCGGAATAGAACAGCACCTCGTCGTAGTCGATGTTGGAGTGGTAGAAGGGCACGCGCATGGCGCCCTCCTCCTCCTCGAAGGGCCGGGGCAGGAAGGAGCAGATGACGAAGTTGTTCCCGATGAAGGTGCTGTGGGCCGAGGGCGGCAGGTGGTAGCGGGCGCTCACCACGGGCCGAATGTCCTTCACGTTGATGCGCCACACGGTGAGATCCCCCTTCCAGCCCACCACGTCCAGCGGATTGAAGGGATAGAACACCTTCGTGATCTGGTTCTCGCGCTTGATGTGGACAGCCCACTCTTTCGGCGTGGCATCGTAGGGCTCCAGCTCCGGCGTATCGATCATGGCCGGGTCGAAGATGGCGTTGGGCCCCAGCTGGTTGCGATCGGGGATGGTGACCTCGCTGAAGCTCTCGATGAGCAGGTAGTGCTGAGCGACATCTGGCCCGCTTTCGGCGGTGGCTGAATCCGGAAGGAAGCGGTACGTGGTGCCGCGCGGGATCACCAGGTAGTCGCCCGTGGCGTAGGTGAGCGCACCGAAGGTGGTCTCCAGCTTCCCGCCTCCGGCGTGGATGTAGTAGACATCGTCGCCGTCGGCGTTGCGGTAGAAGAAGTCCATGGCCGACGGCGCGACCCAATGCAGGGCAACGTCCGCATTGTGCAGGAGGCAGATGGGCGCGAAAGCTGATTCCGTGGAACCGAACATCGAGGACCGGACAGCTTCTTCTCCCGAGGGCTTCAGGCCGTTCAGGTCGTAGCTGTGGGGCCGCAGTGGGCCTTCGATGCGCGTCCAGTCCGTGACTGGATGCAGGCGGTAGAGGTGGGTCGTGCGGCCGAAAAAGCCGTTGCGGGCGTGCTCCTCCTCGAAGGTGCCCGGCGGCAGATCCACATGCGCCTGCCGGGCGTGCAGCCCCTTGCGCAACGGGAAGAGCGGTGTTTCCTTCTTGGACATGGGGACCTCGCGGGAGCGGGATCCATTATCTCCAAAATCGAGTTCAATTATTGGGTGGGTAATTCTTCGAGGGTTGAAGGGCGTGTTTAACCGCAAATGACGCAGATTTCGCAGATGAAAACCCACGGCCCTGGGAATCCAATCTGCGCCATCTGCGTCATCTGCGGTTTCGATTCAAAGGTCCAGGGTTCATCCCTGCCGCTGCAGCCACCGGTTGTAGACCCACAGGCTGAGGGCGCTGCCGAGGCCGAACAGCGCGAGGAGGATCCAGCCCGTGGCGGCGGCTCGGGTGTCCAGCTTCAGCAGGCCATTCGCCTGCTTCACGGCGCCGGCGCACATGATGCGGTTGAAGATCCAGGCGCCTGCGGGGCCGCCCACCAGGCTGCCGATGGCCATGGGCAGGTTGGCGTAGCCCAGGAAAAGGCCCTCCTGACCCTTGGGCGCCAGAGAGCCGATGTACTCGTAGAGCCGACTGGCCGCGAACAGCTCGCCGAAGGCGATGAGGGCCACCGTCATGACCACGAAGAGGCTGCCAAGGGGCAGCCAGACGCGCAGGGTCACCCCACCTGCCATGAACAGAGGAGCCACGTTGATCAGCATGGAGAGGCCGATGATCACGGTGCCGATGATGATCGACTTGATGGGCGGCAGCTTGCCGAAGAGCTTCGTGATGAGCAACTGGAACAGCACGATGGTGACGGGGTTGGCCATGGTGTAAAGGTCCATGGCCGGGCTCAGCTCCACGGTCTTCTTCACATAGAGCGGCAGCACGTTGTAGACCTGGTTGTAGATGAAGTAGAAACCGCTGCTCACCACCAGGAACAGGGCGAAGCGGCCACTGCCCAGCACCTTGAACATGCCGATGAGGATGTCCGGGAGGCTGCGCCGCGGCTTATTCGGATCCACCGTGGATTCGGGGTCCCGATAGAGCAGCAGCACCGTCAGGAAGGCCAGCACCGCCGCGATCATGGACACGATGAAGATGGTGTCGAGCCGGCCCAGCTTCGTCCGCACGAAGAAGGCCGTAACGCGGCCGAACACGCTGCCGATGTTGATCACGGTGTAGAAGATGGCGAAGGCCAGGGTGGCCTTGCCCAGGTGCGTGCGCTGCACCGTGCCCGCGATGCAGGGCTTCACGAAGGATCCGCCGATGCCGATCAGCAGGATCGCTGCAGCCACGGGAGTCACTACGCCCATCCCAGCGGTGACCTCTTTCCCGGCCTGGAGCGCCAGGGGCTGCCCACCGAACCACACGGGATAGCCCATCAGAAAGTAGCCACCCACCAGCAGCACGCAGGCCAGGAGCAGACTGCGGCGGAACCCGATCTGGTCCGCGATGCTGCCGCTCAGGATGGGCAGAAAGTAGACCAGGAACCAGAGGATGCCGTTCAGGGTGCTCGGCCAGTAGTCACCCAGCCCCAGCCGCCCTAGGTAGATGACGATGAAGCTGGCCATCGAGTAGTAGGCCGCCCGCTCGAACAGTTCGGTGAGGTTGGCGTTCCAGAAGCTCGCCGGAAAGCGGTACCTCTCGCGGAACGGAGTTTCCTGATCCATGGCTGCCTCTTGGTCCGCCCAGTGTGCCACGCCGCACCCTAGTACTTTCGGTCGGGTTGACAATCCGTCGGGGGCGGAAACACTCAGAAATTCAGAAGGCGTCCGCGGGAGGATCCATGCGTTCAATGGGCTTGATCTCCAGCCTGGTCCTTGGTCTGGGCGTGGCTTGCGGCGGAAGTGGCGGATCCTCTCAGCCGCTGGCACCCCAGGTCGTGAGCGTGTCCCTCTCGCCCGCGGGGGCCAGCCTCTGGACCGGAGGCACCCAGGCCTTTCAGGCCACCGTCACCGGCACCTCGAACACAGCCGTCACCTGGAGCGTGGTCGAGACCTCCGGCGGCAGCGTCACTACCGCAGGCCTCTACACGACGCCGGGCACTGCGGGGACCTACCATGTGAAGGCCGTCAGCCTAGCGGACACCAGCAAGTCCGCCCAGGCCCCGGTGTCCGTGGCTGTCGAGCCCCCTGCGGGCGCCTGCAACGGCGCGGCTCTCGGCATCGGGGCCAGCCTCCAGGGTTTCACACCCTTCCCCAGCGACAACCCCTGGAACCAGGATGTCTCCGGCGCTGCTGTGGATCCCAACTCCGCCGCCATCATCGCCTTTATTGGCGCCGGCACGGGCCTGCATCCGGATTTTGGCTCGGGCCTCTGGCAGGGCGCGCCCATCGGCATCCCCTACACCGTGGTGGCCTCCTCGTCCCAGGCCAAAGTCCCCGTGACCTTCACGGCCTATGGCGATGAGAGCGATCCAGGCCCCATGCCCATACCCGCCAATGCACCCGTGGAGGGAACCCCCACGCCGGGCGATAACACCACGGTCGGCGACCGCCATGTCCTGGTGCTGGACCGCGATGCCTGCCTGCTCTACGAGCTCTACAATGCCCATGTCCAGGCCAGCGGCAGCTGGACCGCGGACTCCACGGCCATCTGGGACCTGAAGAGCGACGCCCTGCGGCCCTACGGCTGGACCAGCGCCGATGCGGCAGGGTTGCCTATATTCCCTGGCCTGGCCCGCTACGACGAGGTGGCCGCCGGCGCCATCACCCACGCCCTGCGCTTCACGGTGCCGACCACCCGCAAAGCCTACGTGTTGCCCGCCACCCACTGGGCCTCCAGCAACACCAGCACGAACGCCCCACCCATGGGGCTGCGGGTGCGCCTGAAGGCCAGCGTGGACATCAGCGCCTATCCAGCCCAGGCCCAAATGGTGCTGGCGGCCCTCAAGCGCTACGGCATGATCCTGGCCGACAATGGCAGCGCCTGGTACATCTCCGGCGCGCCAGACGACCGCTGGAACAACGATCAGCTGGCCACCCTCTCCGGCATCAAGGGCTCGGATCTGGAAGTGGTGCAGATGGGCCCGGTCTACACCAGCGATCCCACGGGAGTGGCGGCCACCATCACTGCCTACGCCGCGAGCCCATCCAGCCTCATCAGTGGCAACAGCGCCGTGCTCAGCTGGACCACCACCAACGCCACGCGCTGGTTCATCACGCCCGAGATCGGCTGGGTAACCGGCGCCTCCGCGACCGTGCATCCCACGACGACCACCACCTACACCCTGGAGGCCGAAGGCCCCTACGGCAGCACCACCCGCACGGTGCAGGTGGTGGTGACGCCTTAGGAGCGGAGCACCCCATTCCTCGATGTAATCAAGACAAGCGGCCCCTTTCGGGGCCACTCATCTGAGTCTGACATCCATGAACCGGCGGCTACCCCATGAAGGGATACCGGTAGTCCGTGGCCGGGACGAAGGTCTCCTTGATGGTGCGGGCGCTGATCCAGCGCAGCAGGTTCAGCATGGAGCCGGCTTTGTCGTTGGTGCCGCTGGCGCGGGCGCCACCGAAGGGCTGCTGGCCCACCACGGCCCCGGTGGGCTTGTCGTTGATGTAGAAGTTGCCGGCGGCGTTGCGCAGCTTCGCGATGGCCTGCTGCACGGCGTAGCGGTCCTGGCTGAAGACAGCGCCGGTGAGGGCATAGGGGCTGGTGGTGTCCACCAGCTCCAGGGTCTCCTCCCACTTGGCCTCATCGTAGACGTGCAGGGTAAGCACGGGCCCGAACAGCTCATCGCACATGGTGCGGTAGCCGGGCGTCTTGGCCAGGATGACCGTGGGCCGCACGAAGTAGCCCTTGCTGTCGTCGTACTGGCCGCCCACCAGGATGGAGGCGTCGTTGGAGGCCTTGGCCTCATCGATGGCGCGCTTCTGGTCACGGAAGGAGTTGGCGTCGATGACGGCGCCCATGAAATTCGAATGATCCTGGACATCCCCCATCTTGATGCTCTCGACCATGGGTACCAGCATCTCTTTCACCTTCGGCCAGAGGTTGCTGGGCACGTAAGCACGGCTGGCGGCGGAGCATTTCTGACCCTGGTACTCGAAGGCGCCGCGGACGATGGCCACGGTGAGCGCCATGGGGTCGGCGCTGGGATGGGCCAGGATGAAGTCCTTGCCACCAGTCTCGCCCACCAGGCGCGGGTAGCCCTTGTAGCTCTCCAGGTTCTGGCCCACGGTGCGCCACATGCCGTTGAAGACGCTGGTGGAACCGGTGAAGTGAATGCCCGCGAGCTGGGGGCTGGCCAGCACGGGGTTGCCGATGGCCGCGCCACTGCCGGGCACCATGTTGATGACGCCGTCGGGCAGGCCGGCCTCCTGCCAGAGCTTCATGAGGAAGTGGGCGCTGTAGAGGGAAGTGCTGGCAGGCTTCCACAGCACCGTGTTGCCCATCAGGGCGGGCGCGGTGGGCAGGTTGCCGGCGATGGAGGTGAAGTTGAAGGGCGTCACCGCGAAGACGAAGCCCTCCAGGGGCCGGTATTCCAGGCGGTTCCACATGCCCGGCAGGCTCTCGGGCTGCTCGCGGAGGATCTGCTCGTAGTAGAAGCTGTTGAAGCGGTAGAAATCCACCAGCTCGCAGGCGCTGTCGATCTCAGCCTGGTGGCAGGTCTTGCTCTGGCCCAGCATGGTGGCGGCGTTCAGCACATCGCGGTAGGGCCCCGCCAGCAGGTCGGCGGCCTTGAGGAAGACGGAGACCCGGGCCTCCCAGGGCATGGCGGCCCACTCGGTCTTGGCCTTGGCGGCGGCCTCGACGGCCAGCTTCACCTCGGCCTCACCGCCCAAGTGGACATCGGCCAGCACGTGGCCGTGGTCGTGGGGCATGACCGCCTTGCCCAGCTTGCCGGTACGGACCTCCTTGCCACCGATGATCAAGGGGATCTCGATCTTCTGGGCGGCCATCTCCTTGACTTTGGCCGCGAGGCTGGCCCGCTCCGGAGTTCCCGGGGCATAGGTCTTCACGGGCTCGTTGATGGGATTGGGCACTTTAAAGATGCCGAGGGACATGGGCTCACCTCTTCATGCAATCAGGATGTAAAGGGAAGACTGTTGAATAGAAGACGAATTCAAATTACTAGGGGGAGTTTTTCGCCAGCCTGCGTTCATCACCCTTGGACTGCTTATAACCACGAAGACGGTAAGACCACGAAGAAGTAATTTCAAATCAGTTTTCGTGGTCTTCTCGGCATCCGCTTCGCGGATGCGCGAGACAAACTGAAACATCCTGTCTTCGTGGTGAACCTTTTTCTTCAAAGAACAGAAATCTCAAATATCGAGCGTGATGCCCTGGGCCAGCTCGACCTGACCGCTGAAGTTGAGGGCGCTGGTCTGGCGGCGCATGTAGGCCTTCCAGGCGTCGGACCCGCTCTCGCGCCCGCCGCCGGTTTCCTTCTCGCCGCCGAAGGCGCCGCCGATCTCGGCGCCGCTGGTGCCGGTGTTCACGTTCGCGATGCCGCAGTCGCTCCCAGCGGCGGAGAGGAACAGCTCGCTTTCGCCCTGGTCGTTGGTGATGATGGCGCTGGAAAGGCCCTGGGGCACGCCATTCTGGAGCGCGATGGCCTCCTCGACGGTCCGGTAGGTCATGAGGTAGAGGACCGGGGCGAAGGTCTCCTCCTGCACGATGGGCAGGTTGCCCGAGACTTCGGCGATGCAGGGGGTCACGTAGCAGCCGCCAGGCTGCGGCAGCTTCTCACCGCCGTACAGGATCTTCCCGCCCTGGGCCTTCACGGTGTCGATGGCGGCCAGCATGGTGTCCACGGCTGAGGTATCCACCAGCGGACCCATGAAGTATCTGTGCTCGCGCGGATCGCCGATGGGGGTCCTGCGGTAGAGGTCCAGGAGGCGGGTCTTGAAGGTCTCGTAGATGGCCTCGTGGACGAGGACGCGGCGGGTGGAGGTGCAGCGCTGGCCGGAGGTGCCGATGGCGCCGAAGTAGATGGAGCGCAGGGCGATGTCCAGGTCCCCCTTGTCGCTCACGATGACGGCGTTGTTGCCGCCCAGCTCCAGGATGTGCCGGCCGAAGCGCTCCTGCACCAGCTTGCCCACGTGGCGGCCGCCAGGCACCGAACCCGTGTAGGACACCAGGGCCACACGCGGGTCGGTGTTGATGAGGTCACCGATGTCGCTGCCCTTGCCGATGACCAGGCTGCAGATGGCCGGGTCGTAGCCGAACTTGCGCAGCGCCTTCTCCGCAATCTTGGTGCAGGCGATGGCCGTGAGCGGAACCTTGGAGGAGGGCTTCCATAGGACGGTGTCGCCGCAGACCAGGGCGATGGCGGTGTTCCAGCTCCAGACGGCTACGGGGAAATTGAAGGCCGTGATGACGCCCACCACGCCCAGGGGATGCCACTGCTCCTGCAGGCGGTGCATCCGGCGCTCGCTGGGCATGGTGAGGCCGTAGAGCTGCCGCGACAGGCCCACGGCCAGATCACAGATGTCTATCATCTCCTGGACCTCGCCCAGGCCCTCGCGCAGGGTCTTGCCCATCTCCAGAGTGACCAGCTCCGCCAAGGCCTCCTTGTTCCTGCGGAGCTCGTCGCCGATCTCCTTCACCACCTCGCCGCGCTTGGGGGCAGGCACCAGCTTCCAGGACGCAAAGGCCTGATGGCACTTGGCCAGCGTGGCCTCAAACTCCTGTGGGGTGACGTTCGTGACCGAAGCCAGGTTCTCGCCACTGATGGGGGAAACGATGGCCTGAGACTTGCCGCTCCCGATCCAGCTACCGGAAAACCCGCCCGGGTTCACCTCCGAGATTCCCAGCACCTTCAAGACCTTCTCCATGGCCCCACCTCCAGGATTCCTTTGTAGCGCCTTTCCCACCTCCGATTCCATTCATTCGCTTCACAATAATCATGAATATCATTCATGGTTCTTAGGAGCACCCGGGAACACCCGGGGAAGGAAGATCCGGAACCGGGAGCCGCGGCCAGGTTCGCTTGAGACTTCCAGGCGGCCCCCATCAGCCTCCACCATGGCCTTCAGGGAAGGCAGGCCCAGCCCCACGCCCTTGCCCAAGGGTTTGGTGGTGAAGAAGGGGTCGAAGATGCGCTCTATGATCTCGGCCGTCATGCCAGTGCCGGAATCCGCCACCTCGATCAGGGTGTCATCGGTTCCGGGGCCCCCCGGGCCTGCGTAGATGGTGAGCTCACCGCCTTCTGGCATGGCGCCCCCGGCGTTGGCCACGAGGTTGACGAGCATCTGCTCCAGGCGCAGCTTCGAGCTGCGCACGAACACACCCTCGATGGGAAACACCAGGTGGAGGCTCACCGAGCGGGGGAGGAGGAGGCGCAGCATCGACTCCATCTCCCGGATCTCCCGCACCACATCCATGGGCGATAGGGGCTCCGATTCCCGGCGGACGAATCCCATGAGGCGCCCGGTGAGCCGGGCGGCGCGATCCGCGGTCGTGGCAATCCGCGTGAGATCCCGCGTGACCGCCTGACCGCTCGCCTCGAGGTCCATGACCGCCAGTTCGGCGGAGGTCTTGATGACGCTCAAGAGGTTGTTGAGGTCATGGGCCAGACCGGCTCCCATGAGGGCCATGGTGTTCATGCGTTCGGTCCGCAACAGGATGCCCTGGGCCTGCTCCAGAGCCTTCGTCCGCTGGCGGACCCGGTCTTCGAGGGTCCTCCTGGCCGCCTCAAGATCCTCGATGGCCAGCACCTGCCGGAGGAGGAGGAGGAGGAGGAGGACCACGACCAGGAAGAGGGCATAGGCCTCCCGGGTGGCCTGCCGGGGAGCCCAGGCCAGCATCGTCGCGAGCACCAGCACCGCGACCGACACCGGCAGATAAGGGAGGAGTCCCGCCATTTTGTGTTCGGGATTGGCCACCACCAGGGACTCCTCCACCAACCTGGGGGACCAGGCCGCCAGGCCCTGGAACAGGGGGATGGCGCCAGCCAGGATGATCCATGGCTCCGTCGCAATCGCCGTCGGCAGGCCCGTGAGCGTCCACCAGGAGACCGCTGCCAGCCAGGCGCCGGCTGAGGCCGCGAGCCAACCCAGCGGACCTCGGGCGCGGGCGGGATGGTAGGAGGTCATGAACACCAGGCCACCCCCGAGCAGTGCCACGTTCAGGTAGGCCGCGAAGACCCGCAGACCCACGCCCTGGGCCGCGGATCGGAGCGAGCCCTGAACCCCCATCACCCAGAGCAGGAACAGCAATGAGACCGCGAAGATCAGGGCATCCAGAACCCGGCGCCGGAACCTCCCACCCCGTTCCCGGCCCCTCGGGAAGCTCAAGATTCCCACGAGCACCAGGATCCCTTCCGCCAGGGACAGGTAACTGGAGGCCATCGCGGTCCACGGAGGGAGTCTCCCCCAGACCTGTAGAGCGTTCGGGAGCAGGCTCAGCGCAGATAGAAAGGCCGAACTCGCCAGCAGCCACCAGGCCCTCCGTTCGCTGCGGGAGGCCCGCCAAGCTCGATAGGCCAGGCTTGCACAAGCCAGGACATCGAGAAGCATGTACCCAAGGGGCCAGACCAGAAGCCGGTGGCCCGACCCCAGAACCAAGTGGACAGAGGCCACCAGGATCCAGGTTCCCACCAGGATCGCCCTCGGGAGCCGCCCTGGCCCGGAATGCAAAGCCCCACCTTCGGACACCTGCTCAGGAGCCATCGGATGATCCAGCTGCTGCGGGGAGGGGTCTGGCCCGGACAAGGAGGGCCTCATGCTTGGGGTGGCTCCGAGCTTAGCGGGAATCCATGGAAACCCATGAAATTCACTCGGCCAACCTTCGACATGTATATCATCCAGGCCCATGGATCCCCTGCTCGATCTGGCCCAGCTCCGAACCTTCTTTACGCTCGCCCAGGCCGGCAGTTTCACGGCCTGCGCCCGCCGGCTGAACCGCACTCAGTCCGCGGTCAGCCATGCCATGACCAAGCTGGAGGACCTCGTGGGGGCGCCATTGCTGGATCGCAGGGGCCGGGAGCTGGGCCTCACGGAAGAAGGAAGGCGCCTCTACCTGGCCTGCGAGCAGGTGTTTGCCACTCTGGACGCCGCCGCGGATGATCTGCGGCGGCACCAGGTGCATGCCCGGGGCCGGCTCCGGCTGGGCGCCACGGTGGAATTCGGCAGCAGCATCCTCATGCGGCACATGCAGCCCTTCCTCGCCGCCAATCCGAATCTGGAGATCGACTTCACCCTTCGGCCCGATCTGCTCGCCCCTCTGCTTCGGGACGACCTCGACCTGATCATCGACTGCCTGGACCATCCCCTGCCCTCACTGAAGAAGGTTGTCCTCTTCCGCGAAACCTATGTGGTGGCCTGTGCCCCAGCCTTCCAGAAGATCCACCAGCTGCGGGTCCCGGCGGACCTCTCCGGTGTGCCCGTCCTCTCCATCGACAAGGCCGGAGCCTGGTGGAACCGCTTCCTCATGGCCGTACCGGAGCACGAGCAGCCCCTGATGGATCGCATCATCGAGGTGAACCACATCCGGGCCATGATCCACGCGGCCATCGAGGGCATGGGCGTCCTGCTGGTGCCCCGGTACAGCCTGCTGGAGGAACTCCGGCGTGGCGATCTCGTGGCGCTGTTCCCGGCCATCTGCCCCACTGAGGACCGCTTCTCTATCTACCAGAAGAAGGTGAAGGCCAGCCACGAGAAACAGAAACTGCTCACGAAGTACCTGCAGTCCCTGAGCCCGGCAGAGTTCGGCTCCTGAGCCCAGCCCCGCTCAGGAGTGTTTCCGGTGGCTCAACCGGATGATGCGGACCATCTTGAGGTTGATCACGACAAACCGGAAGAACTGCCAGAGCAGGCTGGTCCGCAGGAACCGGGTGAAGCCGGTGGGCCGGGTGGCGAAATAGGATGAGCGCAGCTGGGCCATTTCAACCGGCGTGTAGGACTTGTGACCATTCATCAGCTACTCCGGGATCAGGGACCAGAAGGGGCGCATCCGCGCCTTATGCAGGAAGAGATGGTGGAGCAGGATCTTGATCCAATGGCCCGCCAGGCCGATCTCCCCGAAGGTGTAGCGAGTGTCCCGCCCGTACTCCGGGTACTTCTCGAAATCCGGCACGATGGGGAACACCGTGATGGAGGCGGCAGTTCCCGTGAAGGGATTGGCTCCGGCCGAGGCAACACAAGCCGCGCCCATCTCCGCCATGGAGGCGCTGTGGGTGGGGTTGGCGCTCCCTCCGATCATGTCCACGATGCTGCTCGCCACGGCTTTCCCGATCATCGCGGAGGGCATGCCCGTGCGGGGTGGGGCCGGTGTGATCGGAGTTCCTTTGGGACTCTGCCGCGGTTTCGAGACGGGATGCGGGGGCGCGAAGGCGATGCCGGCCGCGAAGATGTTCTTGTAGGTTCCGTTCTGATAGGTCCTGGGCCAGTCCGCCGCCCGCCAGGACTCGTAGGGCCTGGCGGTGTAATCCGCGTCCACTTTCATGAAGCCGCTGGGTGCGAAGAGACGCTCCGTGATGTCGCCGCCGACTCGATCGAAAGCCTTCAGCCCCACACCACGGAAGGGGGGCAACAGCATGGCCATGTCGAAGGTGATGTCACCTTCAGCCCCATCCAGCGTTTCATAGACCGCTTTTCCGGGCTCCACCCCTGTCACGTGGGCGCGGGTGATCCAGTCCAGGCCCCGCTCTGCAAACAGGGATTCCGTGAAGATCTTGCTTGGCGTGATGTAGCCACCCCGCCGGATGTGGATGCCATCCATCCCGAGGTCGCCCAGCTCGTATTCATTGCTGAGGTAGACAATCTCGGCCTTGTCGCGGACTCCCCGGGCCCGCAGCTCGAATTCAAGGTTCACGATGTACTCGAAGGCGGCCCCCTGGCAGGTGCATAAGCCATGGCCAGTGCCCACGAGGAAGCGCTTGCGCTCCCCCCGCTTCATCCGCTCGACGAGCTCATCGAGCACCCCGGCGGTCTCTTTGGCATGGTCCGCCATGCAGACGGACAGGCTGTTGCCACCTGGCCCCAGTCCTGGAGTGGCCTCGAAAGACAGCTTCGGCCCCGTGGCGTTGATCAGGAAGTCGTAGGGGAGGTGGCTTTGCTTCCCCTCCTCGCCGGCGAGAGTGGACTCGACCACTACGAAAGCCTGGCCGTTTTCCCCCTCTCCCTCCGGGTGGATGGCCAGGGCCTTCGCCTGGTGGAACGCGATGCCATTGCGGGCATAGACCGGCGCCAGGGGGAACAACACCTGCCTGGGTTGCAGCAGGCCCACGCCCACCCAGATGTTCGAGGGGATCCAGTTGTAGTCGGGCTTCGGGGACACCACCGTCACTTCGGTCTTGGAACCGAGCCACTTCTTCAGGAAACTCGCGGCCGTATGGCCCGCCACGCCCGCGCCCAATACCACCACCCGCGTCACTGCCATGGGGCCCCCGTTGTCCTGGAAAGTGGACTAAGTCAAGCACCTGATGGGATCCGCGTCCAAGGAATTCTAGAGGTTGCTACATGCCACAGGCCGCCTTAAGGCGGCCTGTGGTTAACTGCGAACCGCAGGTTCACAGCTGAGGGCGATCCTTACATTTGATCCTTGAGCCCTTTGGCTGTCTTGACTCGGCGCTCCGCGCCTCGCCCTTCGGGCTGCAATCGGCTTCGCCGATTCCGTCCTATCCTCCCTACGCCTTTGGCTGCGGTCGGATGGTGAAGACGACTTTGCAAGGCCGCAAGGTGGTCTTCCCATAAACGACGATGGCCGCCAGATGGCGGCCATCTGTGTCGTACCCTGGTATTCCTTACATCTGATCCTTGAGGCCCTTCGCGGTCTTGAAGACCACCTTCCGGCCGGCGGGGATCTTGATGCTTTCGCCGGTCTTGGGGTTGCGACCCATCTTCTCCTTGGTGGCGCGTACTTCGAAGGTGCCGAGACCATAGAGGTTGACGCGGTTGCCGGCGAGGAGCGTCTCGACGATGTGGTCACGGACGCCGTCCAGGATGGACTTGGCGCGGGCCTTGGACAGGTCCTGGGCTTCTGCGAGATTGGCGGCGAGTTCGGCGATGCCGAGGGTGTCTGGTTTGGATGAGGTCTTGGCCATGGATGGACTCCTTGGAATGGGGTGGGCGGGACTCCCACAGGAGGGCGAGTCCCGGCTGGACCGGCAACCCCCGCGGGGACCGGCCACATGGGAAAGGGAATGGGTCTGGGCCTACTCTGCGGCCGCGGTGGCACTGACTTCCAGGCTGACCTTGGCATGCACACCACTGTAGAGGCGCACATCCACGGTGTAGGCGCCGGCGTCCTTGATATGGGGCACGGTGATGTCGCGGCGGTCGAGGGTGAAACCCTTGGCCTTGAAGAGTTCGGCCACATCCGCATTGGTGACGGACCCGAAGAGGTGGCCATTCTCGCCGGCCTTCTTGGCCACGGCCAGGCTGATGGCTTCCAGCTTCTCCGCCAGGCTCTTGGCATCGGCCAGTTCCTTGGCGCGGAGCTTCTCGGCGCGCACCTTCTCCAGCTCAATCTGCCGCTTGTTGCCGGCGGTGACGGGCAGGGCCATCTTGCGGGGCAGAAGGAAGTTGCGGGCGTAGCCATCCTTGACGTTCACGACATCGCCGCGAACACCCAGATGGGTCACGTTTTCGATCAGGAGGATTTCCATGGGGTCTCCAGGGAGGATGATGGATTGGGGTCGGCCAGCGCCAGATGTTCGCGTTGTCCCCGCGTGGGTGAGACGGCGTCCTGCGCCGTCAGGGTCAGGCCTTTGGGGCCAGCCCTGTCCCCCGATGGGTTCAGGCCGATCAGAAAATCCAGTTTAGCCCAGGAGCGGCCGATACCCAAGTAAGGATTTCCATTCCGCGGAGCCTGAATGAGCACCTACGCTGATCGACGCGATACCCGACGCATCATCGTCGGGCCGGAGTTCGGCATAGCCTTCACGTTGAAGGGACACGCCTACCAGGACGTGCGCATCACCAATCTGAGCGTCGGGGGCTGCTTCGCCATGGTCGGCGCCCGGGACGCCCGGCTCTTCGAGCGGGGGATCGTACTGGAGAATCTGGTGCTGCTGCACCCGGAACTGCCCAAGGCCCCCATCATCGCAGCCGTATCCTATGTCTTGGGTGGCCGCCCCGCGGCGGACCCCATGGAGATGGTAGGGATCGGCGTCCAGTTCCTGGGCATGGATGACGAGGCCCAGAAGGCCCTGGATACTTGGGTGACTGCAGCCAACGTGGCCCAGGCCAAGTAAGCCCCGCGTCACTTCTTCCCGAAGAACCCCAGGATCGCCGTGGCCACTTCCTCGCGCATGGCCTCGGTCATCTCGGGATAGACCGGCAGACTGAGCACTTCCTTGGCGGCCCGCTCGGATTCGGGGAACTGACCTTGCCTGTAACCGAGATCTTTGAAGCAGGGCTGTTCGTGGAGGCAGATGGGGTAGTAGATGGCACTACCGATGCCCCGCTCCTTCAGGTGGGCCTGCAATGCATCACGCTTGCCGCCCTTCACGCGGAGGGTGAACTGGTTGTAGATGTGGCGCCCCTCGGGCACCACTTCCTGAGGCAGCACCACCTCGTCGGTCGTCAGATCCTTCATGCGCCCCAGGTACCAGGCGGCATGCCTTCGGCGACCCTCGTGCCAGCCATCCAGCATGGGCAGCTTGGCCCGCAGCACCAGGGCCTGGAATTCATCCATGCGCCCATTCATGCCCACCTCGTGGTGCATGTAGACGGGCTCCATGCCATGCACACGGATGCGGCGGACCCGCGCAGCCAGGGCAGCATCGTCCCGGATGGCGGTCATGCCTGCATCGCCGAATGCACCGAGGTTCTTGGTGGGGTAGAAACTGTAGGCGGTCATGTCACCGAACTGACCCGCGGATTTGCCCCAGCCCTTGGCACCCAGGCTCTGGCAGGCGTCCTCAAGCACAGGGATCCCATGTTTCGCTGCCACGGCCATGATGCCGGGCATGTCGGCCAGCTGGCCGAAGAGATGGACGGGCATGATGGCCTTGGTGTGCGGTGTAATGGCCGCTTCTACCAGGGCACCGGTGGCGTTGAAGGTGGCGGGCTCGAGGTCGATGAAGACAGGCTTCGCCCCCAGGCGCGAAACGACGCCCGCCGAGGCGAAGAAGGTGAAAGAGGGGACGATCACTTCATCTCCCTGGCCGATGCCAAGGGCCATGAGGGCCGCCAGCAGCGCGTCCGTGCCGCTGGACATGGCGACAGCATGGGCCGCGCCAGCGTGGGCGGAGATCTCGGCTTCCAGACCCTTCACATTCTCGCCCAGGATGAAGGACGAGCGGTCGATGAGGCCCGAGAGCCCCTCCAGCACCTTGGCCTTCACGGCGGCATTCTGCGGCGCGAGTTCAAGCATCGGGACGGGCATGGGGCCTCCAAAGATCGCGGGTTCCAGTATGGCAGTGGGTCAAGCCAGATTCCGTCACATCGACCATCAGGGCGCCAAGGATTCACCACGAAGACGGGAAGACCATGAAGAAAAAATTTCGAGATCAGTTTTCGTGGTCTTCCTGTCTTCGTGGTTAAAAGTTATTCCTTTTCTTCAGATTCCGACGACTTCATCGGGCGCATGAGCGGGAACAGGATGACGTCGCGGATGCTCTGGCTGTTGGTCAGCAGCATGACGAGGCGATCAATGCCGATGCCTTCGCCGCCGCAGGGCGGGAAGCCGTGTTCCAGGCTGGTGATGAAGTCCTGGTCGAGGAGCATGGCCTCGTCATTGCCAGCTTCGCGCTCGTCCATCTGGGCCTGGAACCGTCCCATCTGGTCGACGGGGTCATTGAGTTCGGAGTAGGCGTTGGCGATCTCCATGCCGCCGATGAACAACTCGAAGCGGTCCACGAAGCGATCGTCGCCTTCCAGGGTCTTGGTGAGGGGGGACAACTCGATGGGGTAGTCCGTGATGAAGGTGGGCTGAATGAGCTGCTTCTCCGCGTGATGCTCAAAGAGATCACCTAGCAGGGTACCTACGGTCTTTTTATCCACATCCTCGATGTGGATGGCCCTGGCCAGGGTGCGCACACTGGCACCATCCTCCAGCTGGTGACGGTCGATGGCGCCGTATTTCGCAATGGCATCCTTCAGAGTGAAACGCTGGAAGGACGGGGCATAGGAAATCGACTGCTCACCCCATGGCAACTGTTCAGAACCCATCACCTCCCTCGCGACCGTGGACAGCAGGGCCTCCGTGAGGGCCATCATGTCGCGCAGGTCACTGCCAGCCTCGTACATTTCCATCATGGTGAATTCGGGGTTGTGGCGGACGCTGAGGCCTTCATTGCGGAAGTTGCGGTTGATCTCGAAGACCTTCTCGAAGCCCCCCACGATGAGCCGCTTAAGGTACAGCTCCGGCGCGATGCGAAGGTAGAGGTCCATGTCCAGGGCGTTGTGGTGCGTGGTGAACGGCCGGGCCGTGGCACCCCCGGGGATGGGCTGCATCATGGGCGTTTCGACTTCGAGATAGCCCTGCGCCTCCATGAAGCGCCGCACCGCACTCACGATGCGCGAGCGGGTCTGGAAGGTCCTGAGCACATCGCCATTGGAGATGAGGTCCAGATACCGCTGGCGGTAGCGCTGTTCCTTGTCCTGCAGTCCATGCCACTTCTCGGGCAGGGGCAGCAGGGCTTTGCTGAGGAACTGGATCTCCTTCACTCGGACGCTCAGCTCCCCGGTCTTGGTGCGCATGAGCGGACCGGTGATGCTGATGAAATCGCCCATGTCCAGGAGCTTGAGGATGTCCCAGCCGGGCTCAGCCAGATCATTCATGCGGAAGAAGGCCTGGATCTTCTCGCCATTCTCCGTGAGATGGGCGAAGACGCTTTTCCCCATCTCGCGGATGGTGAGCACTCGGCCCATGACGGACACCGTGAGGCCCAGACCCTCCAGCCTTTCATTGGGCCAGGCCTCGGCATCGACGTAGGCCGCCGTCAGCTGCGCAATCCCATGGGTGCGTATCGCCTTCCGCGGCCAGACATCCAGGCCCAAGGCCTTCAGCTTCTCGAGTTTCTCGAGGCGCACATCGCGGTACTGGTTGGGCTGCATGGAGACTCCGGCACGAACCGTCTAGTTTAGCTGAGGCGGCTCATTCACCTAAGCGGTAGGCCACGAAGGCGGTGATATCCGGAGCGACGAAGGTGCCGGCCTCCTCGCTGAAGCCAAAGCGCCACCGGGGCAACCGCGTGTGCCGGAAGGTCCAGTGCTGCTGCCAACCGGCCCGATCGAGGCGTGAGAGGCCGGTTCGGTAGGGAGATCCGGCGTAAGCCAGGCTGACTTCGATCCCGAGGCCGGAGATCAATCCCGGCCCCTCTCCCAGCCAGTCGAGGCTGGCCCAGGTGCGGCTGAAGGAGGTCTTATCCATGACCGTTCGCAAGGGGCTGTTCTCTGGGAGCCCCAGCCAGACCCGCTCAGCCTGCCCGAAAAGCCGCCAGCGACCATAAGTCCGCCACAGGGCCGCCCCCACCATGCCATCGGTGCCCCCACTACCCGAGAAATCTGACTGCTTGCCTGTGGGCAATTGGATCGATCCGCCGAACCGTCCGCCCTCGTCGGATGTGCCGAAGGGCCTGATCCAGGCCACATCCAGATCCATGAGTGCCAGGCCGGAATGGGACAGATCCCCGATCACCCGGCCATCCCGCTCGAGGTGGTAGGCGAGCCGGTTCTTCGGGGCAGCCTCCCGTCCACCCTGGGGCAGGTTGAAGATTTGGTGCCAGTTCCACATGGCTTGGTCCGCAATGCCACCGGACCTGGACGCCAGCCGGGCCCGGACGTTAATCCGAGAGGACCCGACTTTGGTAGCCCAGTCGCCCACCAGCTGCCACTCCTCGCCATCCAGCCGGGCGAAGGTTCGCCCATCGGAGCTGCGCTCAAGATCAGGCCGGAGCATCTGGCTCGTGGCTTCGATCGCGAGTTCGTTGACCCCCTCGGGCAAGGGTTCAGGAAAGCCCTCGAACCAGGCCACCCGATTGGGCCGGGGCGTTTCCTGAGCCACCAGTCCGGTGGCGACCATTGCGATTCCCAACACCCACAGATTGACGCAGGTCACGGCACCTCCTGATCGTTACATCCATAATCTGCTTTCCCGGTTGGTCCTGTCTCGATAAATTCCCCAATGGTCATTAAAGAATAGTGGTCGTTTGATAGATGATGCCCGTATGATGATCCAGCCCCGATCCTTCCACGCACCACCCCTCAACCATCTTTCATGGAGTCACCCATGTCCCGCTTGAAGTCTCGCCTGCTGGAGAAGATCCAGGAGCACCGCCCCCGCACCACCGCCCTTATCAAGGAACACGGCAAGGTCATCATCGATGAAGTGTCCATTGACCAGTGCATCGGCGGCGCGCGCGACGTGCGCACGCTCGTGACCGACATCTCCTACCTGGATCCTGTTGAAGGCATCCGCTTCCGTGGGATGAACATCCCCGAGACCTTCGCCGCCCTGCCGAAGGCTCCGGGCAGCGAGTACCCCACCGTGGAGTCTTTCTGGTACTTCCTGCTGACGGGCGAGATCCCCACCCAGGCTGAAGTCGATGAGGTGGTGGCCGAGTTCAAGAGCCGCGCCAAGGTCCCTGCCTACGTGTACGACGTGCTCAAGGCCATGCCCAAGGACAGCCACCCCATGGCGATGCTGTCTGCGGCCATCCTGGCCATGCAGAAGGAGAGCCAGTTCGCGGCAAAGTATCACGACATGAAGAAGGTCGACTACTGGGATCCAATGTATGAGGATTCCTCCAACATCGTGGCCTGCCTGCCCCACATCGCGGCCTACATCTACCGTCTGAAGTACAAGAACGGCAACATCATCGCCTCGAATCCAGCCCTCGACATGGGCGCCAACTTCGCCCACATGATGGGCATCGCCAAACCCTACGACGACGTGGCCCGGATGTACTTCATCCTCCACAGCGACCATGAGAGCGGCAACGTCAGCGCCCATGCCACCCACCTGGTGGCCTCGGCCCTGTCCGACGCCTACTACAGCTTCAGCGCCGGCCTCAACGGCCTGGCGGGCCCCCTCCACGGGCTGGCCAACCAGGAAGTGCTGGACTGGATCAAGGAATTCAAGGAGAAGCTCGGCGGCGCCGAGCCCACCGAGGAGAACGTCAAGAAGGCCCTGTGGGACACGCTGAACAGCGGCCACGTCATCCCAGGCTACGGCCACGCCGTGCTGCGCAAGACAGACCCTCGCTACGTCGCCCAGATGGAGTTCTGCCTCAAGCACCTGCCCAACGATCCGCTCTTCAAGGTCGTCAACATGATCTACAAGGTGGCCCCCGGCGTGCTCACCGAGCACGGCAAGACCAAGAACCCCTGGCCCAATGTCGACGCGCAGAGCGGCGTGATCCAGTGGTACTACGGCCTCACCGAGTACGACTTCTACACCGTGCTCTTCGGCGTGGGCCGCGCCCTCGGCGTG
>CAIYNT010000123.1 GCA_903927605.1 uncultured Holophagaceae bacterium | reverse complement strand
CTGCCCCGGAAGTGGACCTGCGTGAATACGACGCCCTGATGGGGACTGGGCTACAGGAGGCCATATGAGCCGGAAACTGATCGAGCTTCTGCGGGAGTTGAAGCTCCCCGGCTTTGCGGCCAGGCATGGCGAGCTCGCCACGAAAGCCGAGAAGGGAGGTTGGGGATTCGAGCGTTACCTCCAGGCCCTGGCGGAGGCTGAACTCGACCAGCGCCATCAGAAACGGCTGGAGCGCCTGCTGAGGGCCTCAAAGCTGCCCATGGAAAAGACCCTGGCCACACTCGATACGGCTCGCCTGCCCACGCCCGTGCGGCGGATGCTCCCCACCCTCTGCGAAGGCGGCTTCGTCGAACGCGCCGAGAACCTGCTGGCTTTCGGCCTGCCGGGACGGGGAAAGACCCACCTGGTCTGTGCCATCAGCTTGGAACTGATCCAGCGGGGGCACTCCGTCCACTTCACCCCCACCTACGCCCTGGTCCAGCGGTTGCTGGCAGCACGGAGGGACCTCGCCCTGGAGAAGGAACTGCACCGGCTGGATGCCTTCGATGTCCTGATCCTCGATGACATCGGCTACATCCAGCAGGACCGGGACGAGATGGAAGTGCTGTTCACCCTACTGGCCGAACGCTACGAGCGGCGCAGCGTCGTCATCACCTCAAACCTCGTGTTCTCCCAATGGGACCGCATATTCAAGGACCCCATGACCACGGCGGCAGCTATCGACCGCATCGTCCATCACGCCGTGATCCTCGAACTGACCGGCCCCAGCTACCGCGCCGAAGCCGCCAAATCCCGCCAATCCAAGGATGCTGAGGCCAACCACTGAGGGCGTTTGCCAAGGCTCAGCCTAGGGACGCGCAACCTATAGATGCCACACTTGAACGGAATCCTAATCGCATGGAACGATGACGAGTGACCCATGGTGTCGGTGCGCCTGGTGTTGACGCCCCAAATGGAATAGCCGCCGAAGGAGATGCCTCTTCTTTTTTTGGCCCACCACCAACCAGTCACCGGCACCGATATTTGCAACCAGTTGAGGCCAGGGCCGACCCCATAAGATTTTCGATTCGATGGCTGGATCGCTACCGGTGATCTCTCGCAGAATGCTGGCGGCCCTTTCAGCTTTGAGTTGATCAAACCTTCCGGGTTCTGCGTTGGATAGCCTGAGTTCAGTCATAGACGATTCCGACGGAAGGATGACGTGAACGGCCAGAAGGGGGAGCCCAAGCCGGTTTGCCAGATCCTGTGCGCGGTGGAACACCTGAGGAGAACTCTCCTTCAAGTTCAGGCCCACGATCACTCGTCCCGTCATACCCTGCTCCGTTCGGTCTGATGCTTGGAGCCGATGGGTTCTTCCCAGGGCTTCGTATCTGAATTACATTACTGAGTGGTGATGGTGTCCACCTTATAACCGCCCCGGTGGCTGATGGCGCCTACGCAGAATCAGGGGGGCTGTTTGCTCGGATTGCGTTGGCGATTGTCTAGAACGGGTTGGGACCTCGGCATGGGGTCGGCAGTGGGGGTGCTCTCCGGCGCCGCCTCAGCCATCTTCCTCTGGCTCCTGGAGCGGACCATTCACCTCAGGATGGGCCACCTCTGGCTGGTGGCGCTCCTCCCTGTCTTCGGTGTCTTGAGTGCCTGGCTCTACCACCAGTTTGGAAAGGAATCCGAGCGTGGAGGCTCGCTGATCCTGGATGAGGTGCTGGAGTTCAAGGGCAAGGTCCCCTCCCGCATGGCCCCTCTGGTGCTCCTTGGAACCCTTTTGACGCACCTTGGCGGTGGATCGGCAGGCCGGGAAGGCACCGCTGTGCAGATGGGCGCCAGCCTCGCACGCACCATCGGCAAGCTGCCTTGGAACTGGCTGAGGCTGAACCAGTCGCGTCAGCGCCTCCTGCTCATGGCGGGCGTTTCGGCAGGCTTCGGGTCGCTCTTCGGAACTCCGGTGGCCGGGGCGATGTTCGGCATGGAAGTCATCGCCATTGGCAAGATCCACTACGAGGGACTGCTTATTTGCGGGGCAGCCAGTTTCGTCGGGGACTTTGTTTGCCGCTGGCTGGGCGCACCCCACACGCACTTTCACCCCGAAGCCATGGCCATGTCACGGGCGTTGATGTTGAAACTGTCTCTGTTCGCGCTACCCGTTGCCTTGGTTGCGGGAGGCTTCTCAGAAGCGACCCATGGCCTCGTTCGATGGACAAAGCGAGTCCTCCCCAACCCCTACATTCGTCCAGCCTTGGGTGGCATCGCGGTGATCGCCTTGGCCCTGTTGTTCCGGTCCACAGACTTCCTGAACCTGGGAACGATCTGGCTTCCAAGGGTCTTCGACCACCAAGGCTTCGTGCCAAGTTGGGCCTTCGCGGCTAAGTTTCTCTTCACCACCATCACCCTGGGGTTCGGGTTCAAGGGGGGCGAAGTGACCCCGCTCTTCGTCATTGGTGCCCTTCTGGGCGCGGCACTGGCTCCGGTTTTTGGCTTGCCCGTTCCCTTCATCGCAGCGGTGGGGTTCATTGCAGTCTTCGCCGCTGCCAGTAATACCCCACTGGCCTCCATCATGATGGGCGTCGAACTCTTCGGGTCTGGCTACATCGGACCTCTCGCAATTACCTGCGCCCTGGCCTATGTCCTCGTGGGACACCGGGGCATCTACGGGGGGCACCGGATCCATACATCGAAGGAGCGTCATCCATGAAGCCCACTGGACCCGCTTCCGGAGTCTGGCTAAACCGCACCGTTTGGGGCATGGCCATCACCAGTTTCCTGTCTGACCTCGGCCACGAGGCGCAGAGCACCCTCCTGCCTGGGTTCATGGCCGCACTTGGACTGCCTCCCATGGCCCTGGGGGCGGTGGAAGGGCTGGCGGATGCCTCCGCCAGTTTCATGAAGCTGGCGGCAGGCTGGTTCTCGGATCGCATTGGCCGACGGAAGGGCCTGGTGGTGGGCGGCTATCTAGCCACCGGCCTGGCTTCGGGCTTCATCGCCATGGCTGCGGGCTGGCCACTGATCCTCTTCGGCAAGTTCTTCGGCTGGGTGGGGCGCGGGCTGCGTGGGCCACTGCGCGATGCACTGCTCACCGACAGCGTCCCCGCTGAGGCCCGAGGCCGGGCCTTCGGATTCCACCGCGCTGGAGACACCCTGGGGGCGATCCTCGGTCCGTTAGTGGCCGTCCTGGTGCTGGGTTGGGGCGCTGCCCATGGTCTGGCCACGATGTCCTTCCAGCGCGGTCTCATGGCCTGGACCCTCGTTCCCGGCGTGCTCGCTGGCCTCGCCTTCGCGTTCCTCGTGAAGGAACGGGCCCGCAGCCGCCCGAAGATCCTGTCCTTCCGCCATGCCCTGGCGCAGATGCCAGGCACCTTCCGGGGTTACCTGACCGGTGTCGGTCTCTTCGGGGCGGGCGACTACGCCCACACCCTGTTGATCCTCGCGGCCACCCAACTGCTGGCGCCGAGCCTTGGTTTGGCTAAGGCGGCCACCTTTGGGGGCCTGCTCTATGTTCTTCACAACGTCATCTACGCACTATCGGCTTATCCAGTGGGTGCTGTGGCAGATCGGTTCCGCAACCACCGCCGCATCCTCGGCTTTGGCTACAGCATTTCCGTGGCGGTTCCATTGCTACTCATGGTTGCTTTCCGCCATGGGCATGCCTCCATGCCCTTCCTGGCTTTGATCTTCAGCCTGGCCGGGTTGGTGAATGGCATTCAGGACACCCTGGAAGGTGCCACCACGGCAGACCTGGTGCCGGAGGAACATCGAGGCCTCGGCTTCGGACTGCTCGGGGCAGTCAATGGCGGCGGCGACCTCGTTTCCAGTTTGCTGGTGGGCGCACTCTGGACCCTGCACCCTCTGTGGGGCTTCGGCTATGCAGCCGTGCTGATGGCCATGGGTGCCTTCGTGACGCTGACAGGTGCGAACCGCGCCAAAGGCTAAGGAATTACATCAACTTGGCTTCAAGCGCTCATTGATCCGGGCCAGTGCTTCGACGAGCCCGGAGTTGATTTCAGAGAGGATCTTGGCCTCCTCTGGAGGTAATGCCCCATAGCCACGGAGGCGTTTGGGTTCGATGTCCTCGATATCCACCTCAGCGAACAGCAGGTCCGTCTGGGCCGATCGAATCGCTGATACAGAAGGCACCGGCACCGGAATGCCCAGCCGATCCATGGCGGCCACCATCAGTCCCCGAATATTCTGGACCTCATCTTCAACCCGTCTCTGCTGTTCCTGGTCGGAATCCAGGATGAACCGGTTGAAGGGGGACCCCACATGACCCCCATCCATGGCCGACACCGCCGCCTGGAGGAGTTCGTCCACATGCTCAAAGGTGCTGGCGATCCGCCGCTTTTGGGCCTCGTTCACGATTGGGATTCTCCCATAAGCCGCCAACCATGGCTGAAAGACTACATTTGCGACCCAAGCATCTGGTAGCTCCAATTGGGCTGCCTTGCTAGACTCGGCTCACGGGGATGGAGTCCCCCGTAAAACCGCCAGAAATGGCTGATGACTCCTACTGCATGGGACGACTGCGGTAGGAGCGATTTGGACCTGCCGCAGAGCCGGTCCCGTCAGGGCAGAACCTTCATTCCTGTTCCAAAGGAGCGTCCCATGAAACCCACCCTTTCCTCCGTGCGAGCCATCGAAATCCTCGACTCACGGGGCAATCCCACCATCCGGGTATACGCAGAGTTGGAGGATGGGACCAAGGGCGTGGCCTCAGTTCCATCAGGTGCCTCTACGGGTGAGAACGAAGCCGTCGAGCTTCGGGATGGGGATGCCAATCGTTACGGCGGCAAGGGGGTCCTCAAGGCTGTCGGATTCGTCAACAAGGCTATCGCTCCGAAGCTCAAGGGCATGGATCCCAGCCGACAGGCGGAGATCGACCACACCCTCATCGCGCTCGATGGCACCCCGACCAAGGCGAAATTCGGGGCGAACGCGATCCTGGGCGTTTCGATGGCCGTGGCACGGGCAGCGGCGAAATCCGCCCGCCTTCCGCTTTACACCTACCTGGGTGGACCTGGGGCGACGCGCCTTCCCATCCCTATGATGAACATCCTGAATGGCGGCAAGCACGCCGACAACAGCGTGGACT
>CAIYNT010000122.1 GCA_903927605.1 uncultured Holophagaceae bacterium | reverse complement strand
TGGGAACGGCTGAAGGGCATCTTCACTCTGGTGCTGGGCCAGAAGCGGCTGCTGCGGGACAAATACGCGGGCCTCTACCACATCCTGATCTTCTACGGGTTCTGCGTGCTGAGCCTCCGCTCGCTGGGGCTCATCATCGAGGGCCTCTTCCCCGCCTTCCACATGACCGAGGCCCTGGGCGGCTTCGGCCTGGGCTACCAGGCCACCAAGGATATCTTCGAGGTGCTGGTGCTGCTGGGTCTCGGCCTCTCCGCCTTCCGGCGCCTGGTGATCAAACCCTGGCGCCTGGAGAACTCTGCGGATGCCTGGGCCACCCTGAGCCTCATCGGCAGCCTCATGATCACAGACCTGCTGGCGGATGGGGCCTTCGTGGCCATGTACCATCCTGCGTGGGCGTCCTGGTCACCGGCAGGGACCCTGGTGGCCGGATGGCTGGGCGGACCGAGTCAGGCCGGCCTGCTGGTGCTCTACAAGACCATGTGGTGGCTGCACTTGGCGATCCTCTACACCTTCGCCAACTTCCTGCCCTACTCCAAGCATTTCCACGTGTTCACCTCGGTCTTCAACATCTACTTCCGTGAGCTGGAGCCTAACAAGAACCTCAAGCCCATGGACATGGAAGCCGAGCACTTCGGCATCAACAAGATCCAGGACTTCACCTGGAAGCAGATGCTCGACTTCTACACCTGCGTGGAGTGCGGCCGCTGCCTGGAGAACTGTCCCACCACGCTCACGGGCAAGCCACTCCGGCCCAAGGATTTCGGCACGGACCTGCGCGACTACCTGAAGGCCACGCCGCTGGATCAGATGGGTCAGGACCAGCCTGTGCCCGAGGATCGTCCGCTCATCGGGGGCCCCGTGCCCGAAGGCTCGGTATGGCAGCGCGACGAGGAACACGCGCCCTGGAGCAAGGCGCAGCTGGAGGGTTGGATCAGCCAGGACACTATCTGGGCCTGCACCAGCTGCGGCTACTGTGAGTGGGCCTGCCCCCTGCAGATCAGCTTCGTGGACAAGCTCGTGGGCATGCGCCGCTATCTCACGCTGGAGGAGAGCAACTTCCCGGCAGAAGCTCAGACGGCCTTCAAGGGCATGGAACGCCAGGGCAATCCGTGGAATTTCGCGCAGGCCGACCGCGCCAAGTGGGCCACGGGTCTCGACGTGCCCACCATGGCCGAGGGCCCGGAGGTGGAGTACCTGTTCTGGGTGGGCTGTGCCGGTTCCTATGATGCCGCTGGGCAGAAGGTCTCCCAGGCCCTGGTTAAGCTGCTGAAGGCCGCCAAGGTTTCCTTCGCCATTCTCGGCACCGAGGAAAGCTGCACCTGCGAATCCGCCCGGCGCCTGGGCAATGAGTATCTCTTCCAGACCGCCACGGAAGCCAATGTGGAACTCCTCAAGGGCCATGGCGTGATGAAGATCATCACCAACTGCCCCCACTGCCTGAACACGCTGAAGAACGAGTACCCGTCCTTCGGCGGCGAGTTCGAGGTGGTGCACGGCACCGAACTCGTGGCCAGGCTGATCAGCGAAGGCCGGATCAAGCTGGAGCAGACTGTGGACGTGGACCTGACCTACCACGACCCCTGCTACCTCAGCCGCTACAACGGCCAGGTGGCGGCCCCCCGGGCCATCCTCGACGCCATCCCCGGCGTGAAGCTCACCGAGATGGAGAAGCACGGCGAGGCCACCATGTGCTGCGGTGCCGGCGGCGGTCGCTTCTGGTTGGAGGAGCACCTGGGCAAGCGCGTGAACCACGAGCGCTTCGAGCAAGCCCTCGAAACGAAAGCCACCACCATCGCCGTGGGCTGCCCATTCTGCAACGTCATGCTGAGCAACGCGGCAGGTGAGACCGGCTACGAAGGGGTCACCACCACGGACGTGCTCGAACTGGCGGCGAAGGCACTGAAGTAGTTCCTGCTGCAAACGGGGCGCCAGGGCGCCCCGTTTTGCAGTGAGCTGGCTTCATCGGTAAAGGACGATTAGCGCTTGGTCTTCTTCCGCGTCTTCTTGTCAAGCACCTGATCAATGGTCACCAGATCCACCAGCCCGAACACATTGTAGAGCGCGGGCAGGATCACCTCAGGCGGGTACTGGCGCCGCAGCTCGGCGACCTTTTCGGTGCCCGCGCGGTAGGCTGGCAGGTACATCCGCCCCAGCAGTGGGTGGCGGCCCCAGGCGCCCGAGAGCTTGTCGGCCCGTTCCTCGGAGCAGAGGTACTCCTGGCGCAGCACCGCAGCCACTTCTGCCTGTGGACGATCCTCCTGCCAGGTGAGCCAGGACGACTGGTTCTTTGCGTCGTCCTGGAGGAGGGCGAGCAGCACGCCGATCTTCAGGTCATCGTCCGGGAGTTCCTCGATCTCAGTGACGCCGAAGGCGATGAGGATGGCGTTGTTGGCGATCCCCTCGAAAAGGGCGGCGCCGCGGGTGTTCATGGTCAGCACCGTGGACTCGAAGCGGAGCTTCCCCTGGACATAGAGCGCCTGGATCAGCGCCGAGTTGGTGACATGGCCGGGAACCACCTCGTGGCTGACCAGCTGCAGGAACTCGGGAACCGAGATCTGCAGTGCCGCGTTGAGTTCGTAGGTGGCCTCGTACTGCGGGCTCCCGTTTCTGTTCCGAGCGCGGCCGATGTAGTTCATGGAGCCGGAGAACCAGGCGTTCTCGATGGGCAGGAAACGGATGTTGGCCCGGGGGATGCCCTGCAGCTTCTTCGGCAAGTAGGGCACCAGGTGCCGGAGCGTTCCCGCCTCCAACTGGGCGATGATGGCATCGGCGAGCTGGGGGATGCTCTTTTTGGGGACCAGCCGCGCCGAGCGCCAGTCGTCCACGGCGGCGAGCAGGTCCGTGGGCGTGGCGACGCTGAAGCCTTGCCTGGCCAGCAGCGCTGCGAGCGCTTCGCGCTTGGCCTGTGGCTGGGACGGTTCCGGGGGCCGGCCGGTGGAGCCGAGCACGCAGCGCTCGTAGGGGACCTTTTCTCCGCGCCCGAGGAGTTCCTGGACCAGGTCCCACATGACCAGCAGACATTCTCCGGTGCCCGTGAGGTAGGCGCCGCGAAGGCCACTGATACCATCACCGGCGGCGATCAGGGAGCGGATGGCGCCCTCCACATCGATGGCCTCGAGGTAGGCGTCGATGGCGGCGATGTCGATGTCAGCGGCACCCACGCCCCCGCTCTCCCGCAGCCGCGCCGCCGCCGGGTGGGTGTAGGCCTTGGGCAGCTTCTGGTCGGCGAACCAGGAATCGGCGATGAAGCGTCCAGTGCCAGAGGGGTTCAGCACGTCGCCGCCCCAGAGCGTGTCGATGCCGAGGATGGCTTTGGCGCAGGTGCGGGCGAGCATCTTCTCGTTCATGGCGTGTACTCCTTTGAGTTAGCTTTGTGGAATCAGCGCTTGGGCAGGACCTCTTTCAGCAGGTTCCGCGTGTCTTTGAGTGAGCTCACGGTGTCGTCCCAGCCGATGCAGGCGTCGGTGACGGAACAACCGTATTTGAGGGTCGAGAGGTCTGTGGGGATGGGCTGGTTACCCTCCACCAGGAAGCTCTCCACCATCGCGCCGATGATGGAGCGATTGCCCCGGAGAATCTGGTGGGCGCAATCCTGGAGGACCAGGGGCTGAAGACGCGGGTTCTTGAGGCTGTTGGCGTGGGAGCAGTCCACCACGATGTTTTCGGGAAGGCCGGCCTTGCGGAGAGCAGCCTCTGCCAAAGAGATGCTGACGGTGTCGTAGTTGGGGCGACCGCTGCCGCCACGCAGCACCAGGTGCCCATGGGGATTCCCCCTGGTGCGGACGATGGCCGCCAGCCCCTGGTCGTTGATGCCCAGGAAGCTGTGGGGATGGGAGGCTGACAGAATCCCGTTCACCGCTGCGCCCAGATCGCCGTCCGTGGCGTTCTTGAAGCCGACGGGCGTGGAGAGGCCGCTGGACATCTCCCGGTGGGTCTGGGATTCGGAGGTCCGGGCGCCGATGGCTGTCCAGGTGATGAGATCCCCGAGGTACTGCGGGGTGATGGGATCCAGGGCTTCGGTGGCCGCGGGCAGGCCGATCTCCCCGATTCGGAGCAGGAATTCCCGGGCCTTGCGCACGCCTTCCTCGATGTGGAAGGAGTCATCCATCCGCGGATCGTTGATGAAGCCCTTCCAGCCGACGGCGGTCCGAGGCTTCTCGAAATAGACCCGCATGACCAGCAGCAGGGTGTCTGAGACCTCGTCCGACAGGGCCTTGAGCCGTTCCGCGTACTCGAGTCCAGCCACGGGATCGTGGATGCTGCACGGCCCCACCACCACCATGAGGCGGGGATCTTCACGGGTCAGGATGCGCTGGAGGTCCCGGCGCCCGGCTGCGACAGTCTCGGCCACTGCGTCCGACACGGGCAGGGCCGCATGGACTTCCTCCGGCGAGGGCATGCGGTCAAAGGAATCGATGTTGAGGTTCTCAAGAGCCTGGTGGGTCATGGTCGTGGCTTTCCAACGGGAAAAGAAAACCCCGATCCCTTCGTAGGATCGGGGTGGATGTTTGGGTGTCCCGGAATGCTAGAAGAGACCCTGACCGTTCCACGCACGATCCGCGCAGGAAGGCCAATAATGATTAGGAAATCGAGGGGTCATGGGGCTTCCAGAGTCTTCCATCCTGGAGCAGGGGGCTGGGCTCGTCAAGGTGGGATGGCGGACATGAACGGCAGGGGGAGAGGAATAAACCGTCGAATTCTAGGGGGTCTGTATTCCTCGGGAGGTGGGATATTGATTTGATTTTTTTAACAAAATTGTCATTGCCCATTATTGATGTTACAAATTTGTATAATTGTCGACTGGAGGTCCCATGGCCACTTCGGAGGATGCCCTCCAACTTTCACCCCTGCTGGACGTGAGCCATGCCCTGGAGGCATCGGACATTCGGTCCTCCCTGCCTCGAGTGCTGGAGATCCTGGCGGAGGCGCATGGGGCGCTGAATGGGGCCATCCTGCTGGCCGATGATGAGGGGAAAGGGCTCCGGATCGCGGCTGCCCAAGGGCTATCGCAGCAAGCGGCTGAGCGGGCCCATTACAAGGCCGGTGAGGGCATCAACGGACGGGTGCTGGTCAGCGGGAAAGCAGTGGTGCTGCCCCAGGCCAGCCAGGAACCGCTGTTTCTGGATCGGACGGGTGTGCTCAAAGAGCAGAAGCGGAAGAAAGTGGAACTCTCCTTCTTCTGCGTGCCCGTGTTCCTGGACCAGAAGACCGTGGGTACCCTGTGCCTCACAGTGCCGTTCGATCGTCACCGGGATTACGACCGCGATACCAAGCTGCTGCAGATCGCCGCCTCCATGGTGGGGCTGGCCATGAAGGTCGCCCGGCTCGTGGCGGCAGATCGGCAGCGCCTGGTGGAGGAGAACCAGCAGTTGCGCCTGGAACTGCGGGAGCGCTATGACCTGCGCCATCTCATCGGGCACAGTCACGCCATGCAGCGGGTCTACGAGGCCGTGGCCCAGGCCGCGCCCAGCAGCACGACTGTGCTCATTCGAGGTGAGTCCGGCACGGGCAAGGAACTGGTGGCTCACGCCCTCCACTACAACTCGCCCCGGGCGGAGAAGCCCTTCATCAAGGTGAGCTGCGGCGCCCTTCCGGAAAACCTCATCGAGTCCGAGCTCTTTGGCTACGAGCCCGGGGCCTTCACGGACGCCCGGCACCAGAAGAAGGGCCGCTTCGAACTGGCCCATGGCGGTACGCTGTTCCTTGATGAGGTGGGCGAACTGTCCCCGGCTACCCAGGTGAAGCTGCTGCGCGTCCTTCAGGAGCGTGAGTTTGAACGCCTGGGCGGGGTGAGTCCCGTGAAGGTGGACGTGCGCCTGATCGCAGCGACCCACCGGGATCTGGAAGCCGCAGTGCGGGCGGGCACTTTCCGGGAGGACCTCTACTACCGCCTGCACGTCTTTGAGCTCTTCATGCCGCCTTTGCGGGAACGCCAGGCGGACATCCTCCTGCTGGCGGACCACTTCGTCGAGAAGATCGCCGTGGTCCAGGGCAAGGATGTCCGTCGGATCTCCACGTCGGCGATCGACATGCTGGTGGCCTATCACTGGCCGGGCAACGTGCGGGAACTGGAGAACGCCATCGAGCGGGCCATCCTGGTCTGTGAGGGCGGCGTGATCCACGCCCACCATCTGCCACCCTCGCTTCAGACGGCGGAAGTATCGGGAACCCTGCCCGGGGCAGGGCTGGGGAATGCCGTCGCAGCCTTCGAGCGGGATCTGCTGCAGGACACTCTGAAGTCTGCCCGGGGGAACCGCGCCCGGGCGGCTCGTCTCCTGCAGACGACGGAACGGATCCTGAACTACAAGATCAAGAAATATGGCCTTGAGCCCGAGCGCTTCAAAACGTCTTGAGTCGGGTAAGGCAGACTTCTGGAGCATGATCTGACATTTTTGGATCAAAAAAATAAAAAATTACATTTTTGTCATTAGCATTATTTGGGATTGGGCGAGTTTAAAGAATGTATTCGCTGGAATAGCTACAAATACTCCGATTGAATTTTATCGCCCAGCATCCAGGCATATCCGTTGCTTTGTTCTCCCTGAACGGAAGTGATCAACCACTTCTCCAAATGCAGGAGGGCATATGGCAGCACCAGAGGTAAAGAAGACACTCGGATTGACCGGGGTCACGGTCAACGCCATGGCCCTGATCGCGCCGGGGGCCTTCCTCTGGATCACGTTCCAGATCCAGGCGTCCAATAAGGGGGGCGATACGGATATGTGGACGGGCATCGTCGCGGCCCTGATCGTCGCGATGCTCACTGCGATCTCCTTCGCCGAACTGGCGCGCAAGTACCCCGAGGCCGGGTCCGGCGGTTCCTACTATTTCGCCGAGAAGGCCTTCCTGGATCGGGACAAAGCAAACCATCAGCGCTTCGCCCGCATCTCCAAGTTCCTCACAGGCTGGGCGGCCCACCTCTTCTACTGGGTCTACCCCGGGGTCATGGTGGCCTTCATGGCCACGCTGGTGGCCTACCTCTTCGGACAGTTTGGCATCACGCTTTCCATTCCCTGGCAGATCGCGGTGGCTGGGTTGTTCTCGGTCTTCGTGGGATTCATTGCGGTGCGGGGCATCACGGGAAGCACCAACATCTCCATTGCCATCAACATCATTCAGCTGGTGTCTCTGGTGGGCTTCAGCATCCTAGCCATCATGTTCCGGTTGAAGAATCCCTTGGGCGCCACGCAGTGGGCCCATCCCTCAGGGTTCTCCATCACTTGGCCCCACAGCCTTTCGGCCATGCTCTTCCAGTCCACCATCGCCATCCTCATCCTTGTGGGTTTCGAGTCCTCCACGTCGCTGGCGGGTGAAGCCAAGAACCCCAAGCGGGACATCCCCCGCGGCGTGCTGCTTTCCCTCGTTATCCAGGGTCTCTTCGCCTACCTGCTGGAATACTTCGCGGCCAACTATGCCGTCAGCGAGAAGCTGGTTAACATCGCGGCGGATGGCACCAAGACCACAGGCATGGCTGCAGTGGCTGCATCCAGCGCCCCCATCGGGGACCTGGTCCGGCAGATCGGTGACACCATGCTGGGCGGCAACGGCTTTGCCCTGATGCTCGTCATCGCAGTGACCGTCGGCCTCGCGGTGCTCGGAACGACCCTCGCAGCCATCAACACGGCCGTTCGTGTCAGCTTCGCCATGGCGCAGGACAACGAGATGCCGGGTCCCCTTGGTGCCCTCCACGGCAAGCACGCCACCCCCCACTACGGTGTCTGGATCCTGGTGGCGGTCTCCGCCATCATCGGCGCCATCGGTGTCCTGAACACCACCGCGCTGACGGCCATCACGCTGGCGTCGAACATCGGCACCTTCGCCCTCTATGCCTTGATCTGCTTCCTCACCTTCGTAGCTTTTTCCGGACGGAAGGAATTCCACAGTGGCAAGCATGCGATCGTGCCCTTCCTGGGGCTGGTCGGGAACATCGGGCTGCTGGTCGGAATTGTTGTCATCGGCCTCACGGCGGCGGATCCCGTGAGCAAGAATGCCACTCGGTGGGCTCTCTACTTCACTGTGGGCTGGGGTCTCGTGAGCGCTTTCTATCTCTGGTGGAATTCCAAGAAGACCGGAAAGGCCATCCTTCCCAGCTTGGCCCCTTCACCTAGCGGTCGATGATTAAGATTGAATCCTGCGGGACCCTGCAGGGAGTGGGCGCTTGTTTGCCCACTCCCTGCGCCTTTTCTTGATCTGACCCGGGACCCATGATGGAAGCACCCCCACATTGAAATTCATGGTTTCAGCCACGTGGGGAAGGTCCGGGAAGAGAACCAGGATGCGATCCGGCTCTGTTCGCGGGAGGAACATCCCATCGCCAGCCTGGGACATCTGTTCGGCATCGCCGATGGCATGGGGGGCTATTCAAATGGAGGCATGGCCAGCGACATTGCCTTGCGGGCCATGTTTGAGACCTTCTACCAGGACCCTCAAGTGACCGTGACCCAGCGGTTGCGGCAGGGGGTGCAGAACGCCAACACACAGATCGTTCAGACCGTCATGAAGGAGCGGCTGCCTCCCATGGGCACGACCCTCACGACAGCGCATCTGCACGGCCGTACCCTGCATCTGGCCCATGTAGGCGATTCTCGCGTCTACCTGGTGCGAGACAAGGTCACCTCATGCCTCACCAATGACCACACCCGGGTCGGGGAGCTGGTGCGGATGCGGCTGCTGCCCCCGGAAAAGGCCAGGACTCACAACCAGAGGTCGGTCCTGAACCGGTGCGTGGGCCTCGAGCTTTTTGTGCAGCCCGATATCGAGGTCGTTCCTGTCCAGGAGGGGGATCTTCTCGTTCTCTGCACGGACGGGCTCTGGTCGGTGATCCAGGATGAGGAGATCGGGCGGATGGCCCACGAGGCCGTGAATCTCGAACGGTTTGGCCAGCAAATATTTGACCTCGCGATGGATCGCGATAGTGACGATAATCTCTCGGTGATTGCGCTCCGCCTTCACAAACTCGATTCCAAGATCCCGGCGCCGGAAAAGGGGTTCAGTCTCAAGAATCTGAACCCCTTCCGTCGGTTCGGGAAAAACCTCAATCACGGCAGTTCTGCATAAATGGCACCCATGCTCCAGATCGGCGATCAATTCGACCACTATCGGATCCAGGGCCACATGGCCCAGGGGGGCATGAGCGATGTCTATCGGGCCTTCGACCTGCTGACCTCCAAAGAAGTGGTCCTGAAAATTCCGGACCGGACGAGCATCGGAGATCCGGCCCAGTACGAACGCTTCCAGCGGGAGCTGGAAGTCATGGAAACCCTCTCCCATCCGGCCATCCAGAAAGGCCTGGGCTCCGGTCGCTTCAACAATACGCCCTATCTCGTGACGGAGCTGATCACTGGCCAGTCCATGCGGGATTTCATCACCAGTTCGGCGCCTCTCGGTCCTGAGGCCGCCGTGGCCCTTATCGCCAAGATTGCCGACGGGATGGCCCATTGTCATGATCTGGGCATCATCCACCGAGATCTCAAGCCCGAAAACATCCTGATCAAGGACAATGGCCAGCCCGTGATCCTGGATTTCGGGCTGGCCCTGACCAAGACTGCCCACCGGGTGACCTACGCCAACCTGAGCAGCACCGCCGGCACGCCTGCTTACATGGCTCCCGAACAGGTGGAGGGGCACCGGGGCGACCAGAGGACGGACCTCTACGCGCTGGGGACCATGCTGTTCGAACTTCTCACGGGACGCGTGCCGTTTGACGGTGATAACCATCTCGCCGTGATGGCCCAGCATCTCCGGGGGAGCGTTCCCCGCCTGGACCGCGAAGTAGCGGGTGTCTCACCGCAGCTGGCGGCGGTGGCGGCCCGGGCCCTCCAGCGCCGACTGGAGGATCGGCAAGTCGATCTGCATGCTTTCCTCCATGAACTGACTCATCTGGATGAAGTGGACGTTTCGATCCTAGACCAGACGCACGAACCTTCCCGGTCCTTCCGGATCCTGAGCTTTCCGGCCATGGGGCCCATCGCGATTGCAATCGTTTCGCTCCTGGGTATCGTAATCCTAGCCTTTGCCCTTCAGAAGCTGCGCTGATGCCATCCATGCGAGCGACTCTCTCAGCCCCCGACCTGCTGGCGCTCGTGGAAGAGCGAGGGGTGAGGTTCATCGATCTGCAGTTCACCGATGTGGTGGGAGTGGTCAAGAACGTCACCCTCCCCAAGGAGGAACTCGCCTCGACCTTGAACCACGGGATCTGGTTTGATGGGTCGTGCATCGAGGGGTTCGCTCGCATCGCCGAGAGCGACATGTACCTGGTGCCGGACATGTCCACCTTTGCCATCCTCCCCTGGGCCAGTGGCCGGGAGGCCACGGCGAGGCTCATCTGCAATGTCTTCACCCCGGATGGTCAGCCCTTCCTCGGGGATCCCCGGGCCGTGCTGGCCAAGGTGATGCGCGAGGCCGAAGAGATGGGCTTTGTGTACAACGCGGGGCCGGAGCTGGAGTTCTTTCTGCTGAAAGCCCAGCAGGATGATGGACCGGCGCGCCCGCAGCCCGCGGACAGCGCAAGCTACTTCGATGCCCCCACGGATCTGGTGGCCACAAGCCTGTGGCGGCACATGGCGGACACGCTCGCCGAGTTCGGGATCCAGGTGGAAACCATGCACCACGAGGTTGCCTCGGGCCAGCATGAGATCGACTTCCGATACTCTGATGCGCTCAATACCGCCGATAACGTGGTGACGTTCCGAGTCCTCCTCAAGATCATGGCCCAGCAGCGGAACCTGATGGCCACGTTCATGCCCAAGCCCATTCGGGGCATCTCGGGCAACGGCATGCACGTCCACCAGAGTCTCAGCTACAAGGCCAACGGCACGAATGCCTTCGCCGACCCCGGTGATTCCCACGGGCTCTCCAGCATTGCCAAGCATTTCATCGCGGGGCAGCTCGCTCACGCCCGGGGCATGTGCGCCGTGCTTGCTCCCCTGGTGAATTCATACAAACGGCTTGTGCGTGGCTACGAGGCCCCGGTGCAGATCAGTTGGGGCCGGATCAACCGCTCGGCGCTCATCCGGATTCCCAGGGCTCACAGCGCCGGTTCCACCCGCATCGAGCTGCGCTGCCCCGATCCCAGTTGCAATCCATACCTGGCCTTCGCAGTCATGCTGGCCGCGGGGCTGGATGGGGTTCGTCGGCAGCTGGAGGTTCCCAACGCCTCCGATGAGAATCTCTTCCCGACGGCCACTCTGGAAACAAGGGATGAGCCGGACCTGCTTCCTCTTTCCCTGGGGCAGGCACTCGACGAGTTGGAGAAGGATCCAGTGATCCGTGCGGCCCTGGGACCGCAAATCTACGAGACCTTCATCATGGCCAAGCGTCTCGAATGGGAAGACTACCGCCTGGAAGTCACTCCCTGGGAGTTGGCGAAGTACCTCCCGATTTTCTGAATCCGAGGCTGACGGGCGTTCTCCGACCTGTGAATGAAGGCGGCGGTGAGCAGCGACACAGGAACTTTACAAAATTGTCATTTTTTTAGGTTAGGTGAACATTTTTGGCGGATTTTGGTCTTGTGTGAGCCCAGAACTCCCAATCACCCGGTCTTTGATCGATAGAGAGGAACCATGAGACTCCCCGTCCTTGCTTGGCTCATTTTTCTAGCCGCAGCCGCTCTCGAGGTGGGCGGGGATGCCATCGTCCGGAAAGGCATGCGTGGGGGCGGACTCGCCTTCATAGCACTCGGATTCATCACGCTTGGCACCTATGGTGTGGTGGTCAACCTCGTGCCTTGGGATTTCTCCAGGCTGCTTGGGGTCTACGTCGCCATCTTCGCCTTCGTCAGTGTCCTGGTCGGTCGGTTCATCTTCCATGAGGCCGTGCCCGTCTCTACCTGGGTCGGTATCGCCATCATCATGGTCGGGGGACTCGTCGTGCAGTTTGGCCACGCCATGAACACCTGAGGGTCATGAGCCCCACTCTTCCAGGGTGCGCATGGTCCAGTGTTCTCCGGCCCTGCACCTGGAATATCAGGCGGCTTCCTTGCCTCCCATTTGATTGGAGAAGGCCTGGAACCCGTACGTTCCGAACTGCACGAAGAATAGGGTTACAAAAACGCATAGAATATTGTTTTTAATTACAAAATTGTTAAATAGAAATTCACGACTTTAATTGAAAAATGGAACTTAAGATTAATAAATATAATATTTAAAAATATCGTAGTACCACATTCGCCCTGGGTACGCTTCCTGCTCTTGAGTTTGGGCAGGAGGGGCCGAGGGTCGGCTCCTTGGATTCGCGGAGGGGAGGCGACTATGGCAGGCCGATCACAGCTGACACTCAGGGCCATGGCCCTCAGTGATCCCGACGACGAAGGATATCCGGTGAAGTGGCGAACCTTGCATAGGGCCTTCGCTGTGGCGGTGGCCATAGCGGCCATCACTCCGCTCTTTGCCGCCGATCCCAACGGTTGCGCCAGAGGTAGCGTTCAGAACAAATCGGCCCGGCAGATTCGGTCTTCCCAAACCTTGGAGCTTTCCCACCACTGAGCCCATGAGGCTACCCCGCCCCCATTTTTCTGGAGCATGACATGCATTTTCCCAAGGCCCTCTTTCTGGCGGCGGCCCTGACTGCCCACCTGGTGGCCCAGAGCCCGCCGGCGGTAGCACCCGCGCCTGCACCGCCGGCACCTCCTTCGATCCTCGGGTTCGCCCTGACCGGTTCGACCACCATCGGTTCTCAGTACATCTTTCGCGGGCTCACTCAGACGGATGGGAAGCCTACGGTCCAGGCGGAACTGGACCTGGTGCATCCTTCCGGCTTCTACCTGAGCACGAGTCTGAGCAACATTACCTGGATTTCGGACACGCCGGGCTTCCTCGGACCCGTCTCCGCGGGCGTGGAGGTGGATGTGTTCGGAGGCTACAAGTGGGCCTTCGCCAAGGACTGGGCGCTGGACCTCGGCCTCTATCGTTACCTCTACCCTGGCGACTACAGGGGCGCCGCTGGCTTCAATCCCAACACCACGGAGGCTTATCTGGGGGTTAGCTACAGCTGGGCCAGCCTCAAGTACTCGCGGGTGATCAGCGGGGATGACTTCGGAATCGCCGATGCCGAGGGGTCAAGCTACGTGGATCTCAGCCTGAGCATCCCCCTGGGTGAAAGCGGCTGGACTGTGTTGGCCCACGGTGGCAAGACCACCTTCAACACGAGTTCCTCATCGACCAATTCCCTGCTCGGCTACACGGACTACAAGCTGGGGATTGCGTTGGCGCTCAAGGATTGGACCTTGACCTTGGCGGGCACAAATGCGGACACCAAGGATCTCGGCTACGACAACGCCATGGGACGGAACATCGGAAAAGGCCGCGTGACCTTCACCATCGCCAAGGCGTTCTGATACGTAATTCATCCATAAGAACCAAAGGAAAGCGCCAAGACACAAGTTCACCAAGGCACCAAGACAAGCCAAAGCCACCTGCGATCCAAACTTGATGGTCAGGGTTGTCCTGGTGCTTTTTTGGAGAATGCTCTGTTCCTTTAGCTCTGGACGTCTCTTGGTTTGAAGATGGCAATCTCCACGAGACTGCGCCTCGTTTGCTTTTTTCGGGATAGCGGGATCTCGCGCCAGATGAATCGACCTTTCTTCTCAAGGAGCCTGATATGGCACGATGCGCACGCAAGGGAGAGTCGCTCTCCCTGAAAGAGAAAATGGCCAGGCTGGCCGACCGGATGAGGGATCCCGAGTGGCGTCGCTACGGCTTCATCATGGCCTCCGGAAAGATGCTCGGTTTGGCCGTGGTGCTCGGCATGATGATCCTCATTCCGATGCTGCTGTCAGGAACTTCGGCTCGGGCAGAAGACTCCCCGGCCGCTGCATCTACGCCAGCCTTGGCGGCAGTGGCGCCCGCTGCACCCCAAGCCGCTCCGGCTCCGGTCCCAGTGCCGGCCCCGCCGGTAGTGGCCGCCAAGGATATCGTCAATCCACTCAACACCGTCTGGACCTTGATCGCGGCCTTCCTCGTCTTTGCGATGCAGGTGGGTTTCGTCATGCTCGAGGCCGGGTTCTGCCGCTCCCGGGAAACGGTGAACGTGCTGGTGGAATGTGTCTTTGATACGGCCCTCTGCGGCATCCTCTTCTGGGCCTTCGGCTACGCGTTCATGTTCAGCCACGGCAACGGATTCATCGGTTACCACTGGTTCTTCCTGAAGGGGGCTCCAGCCACCTATGAAGCCACGGGAGTGGCTTTCCTGGCCCATTGGATCTTCCAGTTCGCCTTTGCGGATACCTGCTCGACCATCACTTCCGGCGCCATGATCGGCCGCACCGACTTCATCGGCGACATCCTCTACAGCTTCGCCGTTTCCGGCTTCATCTATCCCATCATCGGCCACTGGGCCTGGGGACCCGATGGTTTCCTCGCCACCATGGGCAGCGATGGGCACTTCCTCGCCTCCCTGGGCATGAACTTCCATGATTTTGCTGGATCCACGGTGGTGCACACCATCGGCGGCGCGGTGGCCCTAGCGGGTGCCGTGGTCCTCGGGCCCCGGCTTGGACGCAAGTTCAAGCGGGACGGCGGTGGCCCCATGACACCCCATGACCTCACCATTGCCGTCTGCGGCGGCCTGCTGCTCTGGTTCGGTTGGTACGGCTTCAATCCCGGCAGCACCCTGTCTGCCATGGATTTCGAAGGCATCGGCCGGGTGGCCGCCAACACAACCCTGGCTGCCTGCGGCGCGGGCCTCACCGCGGTGTCCTTCGTCTACTCCCGCAGCAAGGTCTGGGATCCGGGCGCCATCACCAACGGGTTCCTGGCGGGCCTAGTGGCCATCACCGCCCCCTGCTACTGGGTGAGCCCCTTCGGCTCGGTCATGATCGGCGCCATCGCGGGCATCATTGTCATCCTGGGTGTGGACCTGCTCGAGTATCTCCGCATCGACGATCCCATCGGCGCGGTGCCCGTCCACATGATCAACGGCATCTGGGGCACCCTCTCCCTGGGACTCTTCGCCAGTGGGCAGTTCTCTGCCGCGGGCAGCGACCCCATCTCCCCCGATCTCTCCACGAAGCTCACGGGCCTCTTCTATGGGGGCGGCTTCAAGGTGTTCATCGCCCAGGCCATAGGTAGTGGCATTATCACCCTCGCCACTCTGGCTGTATCCTTCGCCGTCATGTATGCTCTCGACGCCAAGGGACTTCTCCGGCTTTCGGAGGACGGCGAACACGATGGCATGGACCTCCATGAGCACGGCATCTCGGCCTATCCCGAGTATGTGATCTCGGCCCTGGCCTCTCCCGCAGGCGCTCCCATGAGGGTCTCGGCCTCCGGAAAGAAGTGAGCGGAGCCTGAGTCCACTTAGCCCATCACCCTGTAAGAGGAGATAAGCATGAAAATGATCATCGCCATCATTCGTCCAGATAAATTCGAAGCAGTCCAGGCTGCCTTGGTGGCTCACCAAATCTATCTGATGACGGTTTCCGATGTCCGCGGTTGCGGGACCCAGAAGGGTTTCGCGGAACAGTTCCGAGGCAACAAGATCGGTCTCATCCGCCTGCTCCCCAAGGTCAAGTTGGAGATCGCGGTGAACGAGGAGTTCGTCAAACCCGCGGTGGAAGCCATCATGGCAGCGGCCAAATCCGAGCCAAGCCACCTGGGCGACGGTAAGGTCTTCGTCCTGAATCTGGAAGATTGTTTCCGGGTGCGGACAGGCGAAACCGGAAGTGCCGCCATCGGGCCCTGAGACGATCACGTGCATCTCGCATGACCATGACCATCGACAAAGCGGTCTACTCACTTTCCCGGTGAGCCAGGAAGCAAGACCCGCCCCAGTCCGGGAGTGCTGGGCCTGCACTTGAAAGGGGCTCGGGCCGTTGCCCGATACCCGCGGGGATCGCTTCCTATTCAACGGGACCTTCGTGCCCCTCTGGTGGATGTTTCTCGAGTTCTCGAGCACCAGAGGGGCCGAAGGGCATCATCTGAGTGACTACCGTACGACCTTCAAGGCCTTGGTAGTTGCCTCCAATCCTGACGGCGACAATTTCGTCGAGCGCCGCTGGCCGACAGCTGATAGCTTGTCCCCATGCCCCTCGATCCACGTCTTCTCGAGATCCTCTGCTGTCCTGCCTGCCATGGCGACCTTGTGGAACAACCATCGGGGCTGCACTGTCAAGGGTGCGGGTTGCTCTATTCCATCGAGGACGGCATCCCGGTGATGCTGGTGGATGCGGCCAAAAAGGTGGACAAGTGAGACTGGACCGCTCCCAGGCCGAAACCCTGCTGCGCCGCATGGAGGGCCGCAAGGTGGCCGTGCTGGGCGACGTGATGCTGGATGAGTATCTCTTCGGCGAAGTGAACCGCATCTCGCCGGAGGCCCCGGTCCCCATCGTGCGAGTGACCCGCGAGCGGGCGGTGCTTGGCGGTGCGGCCAACGTGGCGGCCAACCTCAAGGCCCTGGGAACAGAGCCGCTGCTCATCGGCACACTCCAGAAGGACGCCGCGGGTGACCGGGTGCTCGGATTGCTGACCGGCCTGGGCGTGTCCATCTCAGGCCTCGTGCTGGATACCTCGCGCCCCACCATCATCAAGACCCGGGTCATCGGCCAGCAGCAGCAGATGTTGCGCATCGACCGCGAGGAATCGGGCCCACCCGATGCCGCGGTACTGCTGGGATTGAAGGACCGCCTGGAGCGGGCGCTCGGTACCGCCTCGGCACTGATTGTGTCCGACTACGCCAAAGGCGCGATCAGCGAGCCCGTGATGGAGGCAGTGCGCACTCTCTGTGCCGCGAGGAACCTGCCCTGGATCGTCGATCCCAAGCCTGCCCACAAGGCTATGTACCGGGGTGCCACGTTGATGACGCCCAATACCAAGGAGATCTCTGAACTGACCTTGCGTCCCGCGAAATCTGATATGGAAGTGACGATCGCCGGTCGGGCCCTGATGGCCGAAGTGGGCTTGCAGGGCCTGCTGGTGACACGCAGCGAGCGGGGCATGGCCCTCTTCTCGCCGGAGGCTGAACATGCGGCCCCTTGGCTGATTCCCACCGAGGCCCGGGAAGTATTCGATGTCAGCGGGGCAGGTGACACCGTCATCGCAGCCTTCAGCGCCGCCATCGCGGCCGGCGCCGATTGGCCTGAGGCTGCCATGCTGGCCAACGCCGCGGCTGGTGTGGTCGTGGCCAAGGTTGGCACCGCCACCGCCACACCGGCTGAGATCCTGGCCCACTATCACGAGCAAGAGGCGAATTAGTCTCTCAGTTCGATGGCCAATAGGAATTTGTCGCCAGTGGCCAAGCGCTCTTTCACCTGAGTGAAGTTCAGGTCGAAGGTTTCAGTGTCGCCAGGTTTGATGGTGCCGACCTTGGTGCCCCCGGAGGCCACACCGAGGAGGCGCCCATCCTTGTCGAGGACGGCCACGGCAAAGCCGGGCACCTTGGGGTGTTTGCCCGTGTTGGTGACCTCGACCTGGGCCCGGGTGCCGAATTCAGCGCCCTTGAATATCTGGACGACCCGTTTGTTGAAGAAGATGCTGCTCACCTTCAGGCCGTCCAGGTTGATGGCCAGGGGGATGGTGCGATCCCAGGAGAAGGTGAAGCTTTCAGAGTAGAAAGAGAGCGGGCCGGTGGGAGCTACGGGTGTGGCGGCAACCAC
This sequence comes from uncultured Holophagaceae bacterium, assembly GCA_903927605.1. Next base: position 12,897 of record CAIYNT010000122.1, on the reverse strand, counting down.
CGGGATCGGGGCCTGGATCGGGGCTGTAGGGGCCGGAGCAGGGGCCGAGGGCTGGGTCGGGGACTGGGCTGGGGCCTGGACGGGAGCTTCTGAAGGAGGGGGCGGAATCTGAAGCGGTGGTTCCTGGGCCAGGCCCAGGGCGGCGATGAGAAGGAGAGTATGCATGTCAGTTCTTTCCGAACAGTCCGCCGAAGAGGCTTTTCTTGGTGGCGGGTTCTCCGAGACTGGAGTCCACGCTGGGTGCACCGTTGCTCCGTTCCCGACGGAGCCGTTCGAAGACGGGGCGCAGTCCGGGCACCTTGTGGGCCTCCAGCCAATTCTCACTGTGCTGCCGGGCCACCATGTGGTTCTCGAGGATGCGGCCCTCCTCCACCCAGGCGATCAGCTGCGGCATCGTAAGACCACCGTAGATGTCCTCGCCGATCTTCAGACGCAGCATCTCGGCGCCGGGTTCTGGGGCTTCCGGGAACGGAGTGAAGGAACGGGACGCCGTGGGTCGGGGAGCCACCGGCGGGCGCTCTTCGGCGGACGCGAGCAGGTCAGAGGCACGAAGCGGCACGGTGGGTTCTGTCGGGGCAGGGGGGGGTGCAGGAACCGGGGTGGAGGCAGGTGCGGCCGCGATGGCGGCCAGAAGATCCTGATGGGAGAGGCGCAGGGTGGAACTGGACGGTCCGGCCAGATCCTCCTCACTCAGCTCCGAAGCCGATGGACTGTTGCCGTGGGTCCCTTTGCCTGGGGAGGGTGGCGGGGCCGGAGAAGCTCCAAGGGTGTTTTCAAGGGCGGACATGGTGGCTTCCATGTCCATGGCGCTGGGTTCGGGATTGACCTTCAGGGCTGAACCGGCCAGCGGGGCGGAGCCGAAGAGCTTCTCGATGGCATCCCTGGCGGAGGAATAACCTGACAGGGTGGTCTCGGTGATCTCCGGGGGGTACATGCTGGTCACCTCGATCTTGGCCTCTGGCAGGGCATCAGGGACCGTTACGAGGGTTTTCTCCAGGGCTTCCGGGTCTTTGCTGTCCAGATCGTCCAGGGTGAGGGAAGGCACCGGCTTCGCAGCCTGTTCCACGGGTTCGTGCTGCTTCGCATCCACGAGATCAGGCCTGAAGGCGGCGGTGGCGCCTTGGGCCGGCAGGGCCAGCAGCCGCTGCACGACATCGCCCACGGGGAACACGCTGCCGCAGGAAAAACATTTGGCCCGCCGGATCACCGGCTTCAGCCGCTCGGGGCGAAGACGGTAGCGGGTGGTGCAGCTCGGGCAATGGATCGCTTCGGCCACCGGTCACTCCTGGCGTTTCGAGCAGGATAGCACTGTGTCAGGGGTCTGTCGTCGAGCTGAGCCGGGTATCCTCAAACCATGGAGGTCCTGTGCAGGGCGTATTCATCACCATCGAAGGGGTGGAAGGCTCGGGGAAATCCACCCAGCTGTTGCGCCTGTCCGAGCGCCTGCGCCATCTCGGCCTGCCCATGGTGGTCTCGAAGGAACCCGGGGGTACCGCCCTGGGCCGCGAGCTGCGCCGCCTGCTGCTGGAACGTCACCCCAGTGGCGAGACCTGGTGTTCCGAAGCCGAGCTGCTGCTGTTCTACGCCGACCGGGCCCAGCACCTCGAAACCTTGATCCGGCCAGCCCTGGCCGAGGGGAAGATCGTTCTGGTGGACCGGTTCGAGGATTCCACCCGCGCCTATCAGGGCGCCAGTGGTGTGCCCGAGTCTTCGCTGGATCGCCTCAATGAGCTGGTGCTGCGGGGTCTCAAGCCCCACCTGACCGTGATGCTGGATATGGATCCCGAAGTTTCACTCCAGCGGGTCGAAGTGCGCAATCTGGCCCTGGGCGGCGAGTTTGCGGAAACGCGGTTCGACCAAGCCGAGCTGGATTTCCATCGGCGCGTGCGGAACCGCTTCCTCGTCATTGCCCAGAACCATCCCAACCGCGTGGCCATGATCCCGGCCCGCAATCCGGTGGACCAAGTGGAGGCGTCCATCTGGACCCGGGTGGCACCCCTGCTGCGCAGCGCCGGGTTCGGGGTGGATTGATGTACTCACCGGATATTGTCGGCCATCAGGCCATCCGCCAGCGCCTCCTGGAGCGGCTCCAGGGGGGGGGCATCCGGGGCTCGCTCCTCTTCACGGGGCCCGAGGGCATCGGCAAGCGCCGGGTGGCCCTGGAGATGGCCCAGCGCGAGCTCTGCTTCCGGAAGACCGCCTGCGGCCAGTGCGAAGGTTGCCGCATCTTCGACGGGGACGACCTGCCCTTCGAGTTGCCGAACCTGCTGCGCATCACGCCCGAGGGCAAGGCCGGCGTCATCCGCATCGATCAGATCCGCGAAGGCCTGGATTCCAGCAACCAGCCGCGCTTCAGCCGGGGCGTCATCGAGTGGGCTGCCCTGGCGCCGCCCCTGGGCTGCCACCGCTGGATCCTGGTGGAGGAGGCGCATCGCCTCAATGAATCCAGCGGCAACATCTTGCTCAAGACCCTTGAGGAGCCGCCGCCGGACACCCACTTCATCCTGGTCACCCACCGCCCTGAGGCCCTGTTGCAGACGATCCGCAGTCGCTGCGAGCGCATCCCCTTTGCGCCCCTCGCCCTCCGAGAGGCCTGGGTCGTGGCCCAGCGGAACGGCTGGCAGGACCTGGATCACGACCGTTGGACCGCCCTGGGGGAGGGCAGTCTGCGGTTCCTGGATGAAGCCGCCTTCCGTCGCGCCGAAGCCCAGGTGGAGGCCTGGATCGCCCTCCTGGCGGGCCGCTCCTTCAGTGCTTCGGCAGCTCCGCTGCTGCCCGAGAAGGAAGCCGTCCTCGCCCAGGGCGAACAGTTGCGGCAACCCCTGGAACTGTTGTTGCGTCTGCTGGCGGACCTGGCCCGGATGCACACGGGTGAACCCCCGGCCCTGGCGCCCTGGCGGGAGGAACTGGAAGCCCTGGCCACCCAGCCCCGGGATCTGAAAGCCCCCCAGGAAGCAGCTCTTCAGGCTCTGCGGCACCTGCCACGGAACCTCAGCCCCGAGCCCCTGCTCAGGGAAGTGGCCCTGTCGTTGGTGTCGTGACCGCGATCACCGGTCGGGGGGTTAGAATGAATTCAGGAGTTTCAGCTCCTAAACAGGAGACCACCATGACCGAACCCCTCTACGGCCACGACCTGCTGAGCCTGCTGATGGAGAAGGGTGGGGCTTGCCGCCTGGAGGACCTGCGTGCCATCTCCATCGCCGCCCACGGGGCTGAGGCGGTCTACTGCAACTGCGGCGGGGACAGCTTCGACTTCGATGGCGTCATCGCCTTCCTGGGCAGCAAGGGCAAGGTTTCCGTGGCCGATGGCACCGTGAGCCTGGGGCTGGCTCCGGCCTGCCAGCACTGAGGGCGGGCGGTAGTCTATAGGCCGTAGGAAGGGCGTTCTGGGCGGCCCTGCGGGTCGCGTCAGTATTCAAGTTCGTGCCGCACCAATGGATCGGCGCCGAACTGAATGAGGGCCGCGCCGTGCGTGGCGCCCCGCAGGGATCTTTCCCCACAGCCCACAGCTGATAGCCAATCGTCTAGACTATCCTTATGAAACTGCTCCGCATCAACCACCTCGGCATCGCGACTCCGGGCCTGGACGAGGCCTTGGCTCGCATGGCGAAGCTCTTCGACATGACCGCGGACCACACCGAGGAGGTGGCCGAGCAGAAAGTGCAGACTGCCTTTTTCCCTGTGGGCGGAAGTACCTTGGAGTTCCTGGAGAGCACGGATCCCGAGGGACCCATCGGCAAGTTCCTGGCGAAGCGCGGCCCTGGCATCCACCACGTCTGCTTCGAGGTGGATGACATCGAAGCGGCCGTGGCGCAGCTGCTGGCCAAGGGCGTGCGCATGATCGACCAAGCCCCGCGGAACGGCGCCCACGGCTGCCGAGTGGCCTTCATCCACCCCGCGGAAACGGGAGGAGTGCTGATGGAACTGAGTCAGGGTTAGGGTCCGTCCGGCTTCAGCTGGACCCTTTGAGCATGACTATGGGAACATCGCGTTCTTGTCCCCATTGCTGCCATTCTGCGGCGCTGCGCGTTGCAAAGACGCTCCGATATTCCTCGGCCGTACCGACGGCAAGCGCGCGTTCAAGGCGTTGTTTGAAATGCGGCTCCAGCGCCGCTACGGCGACCCAGCCGTCCATCGCCTGGTAGATGTTGTACTCGGGGCTGCCGCCGCCCAGCTTGGTTCCCGGCAGCGTGCAGCCATGCAGGAGTGGCTCGGCCATGGCCACGGCCGCCTCCGACAGGGCCACCTCAGCGTAGGCTCCGCCCCAGCCCCGCTCCCGGTTCAACAGCAACGCCAAGGCACTGCTCACCGCCAGCTCGGCTCCGGCCATGTCCGCCAGGAGCGTGCGCGGCAGGGAAGGCGGGCTCAGCAGCCCGAGGCAGGCCTGGTAGGTCAGATCATGCCCGGCTTCGTTGTCTCTGGGAGCCGGGTAGCCGACAATGGCCACCTGACAAAGCAGCGGAAAGCGGTGATGCAGCGTGGCCCAATCCAGCTCCAGCCGTTCCAGGGCAGCGGGCCGGTTCGCGGTGAGGAGCAGATCTCCCTCGCCCAGCAGGTCATCAAGGGATCGGCGCCCTCCAGCAGTTTTAAGATCAACCTTGATCACGGTCTGTCCCGCGGCCATTTCGCGGTACCAGCCGGCATGGTAGCCCTCCAGGGGGTCACCGGCCGGCGGCTCCAGTTTTGTCACCTCCGCACCCATCCGCAGCAGTCGGGCGGCAGCAGCGGGGCCGGGCACGTTGACTGCAAGGTTCAGAACTCGGAATCCGGACAGGGGCTTCATGTTGCCTGCACCTTGAGCGTGTGTTGGGGGGTTGCGCACCACGGTTCGAAACGACGGTGAAACACACACTGTCGCCGCCGGACTTGGCGATATGCACTCGCCGACCGTGCCATGAAGGTACCATCACGCGGGCCTGCGGAATGGTGAACACAAGTGCCGTCAGCCCGCCCAACCCAGGTACCCCAGCCACAGTGTCCGCCCGAAGAACACGACGATGGGTATGGCCAGGGCCAGGAAGCAGCCGAAGGGCAGCATGGTCTGGCCGCTGGAGCGTTGCATCATCAGCATGCTAGCCGCCGGGGTTTGGGGCTGGAGATGCACGGATCCGGCCGACGGTTTGTCCCTCGCCTAGAATGATCTTGAATCCCTCATCCGTCCCAATCCCAAGGTGCCGCCATGCTCCATGCCTTCCGCCGATTCACCTGGATTCCCGTCCTCCTTGCGGCGGCGACGAGCGCCCTGGCCGCCCAGGTGGGCTGGACCCAGCTGGAACTGCCTGGGCCCACGCCCCGTTCCGCGGGCACGGTGGTGGTCCTCTACTACCCCACCCAGGCCAAGGCCCGGGAGATCCCCATGGGGCCCTTTATCCTCCATGTTGCTCCGCAGGCCGCCCCGGAGCCCGGCATCCGGGGCCTCGTCCTGGTTAGCCACGGACTGGGTGGGTCGGAGCTGGGCCACAGCCGGATCGCGGAGGCCCTGGCCGCCAACGGCTACCTCGTGGCGGCCCTGCGCCACCCCGGCGACAACTGGCAGGACTCCACCCTCATCAACCAGACGCCGGAGCGCTACTTCCTGGAACGCCCACGCCAGGTGAGCCGCGTCATCGATGCCCTGCTGGCCGATCCCGCCTGGAAGGACCGGATCCCCCGCGACGCCAAGGGCCCGAAGATCGCCGCCTTCGGCCACTCGGCGGGAGGCTACACCGTCGTGGCCCTGGCCGGAGGCGTACCCGACTCCGCCCGCCTCGCCCAGCATTGCCAGGGAGACAAGGCGAAGGAGGACCCACTGTTCTGTAGCACGGGAAGGCGTGACCGGCCCGATCCACCCAGGGATCCCCGCCCCCTGAAGGACCCGCGCGTGCGCGCCGTGGCGGCCCTGGCGCCGGTGGGCGTGCTTTTCAGCGCCGCGTCCCTGGCGAAAGTGGATATCCCCGTAGTGGTCTACGCTGGGGAGAAGGACCGCTGGCTCGTGCCCCGCTTCCACGCCCAGTGGATCGTGAGCAACGTGCCTGGCGCGGAGTACCGGCCGGTGCCCAACGCCTGGCACTTCGCCTTCATGGACACGCCCACCATGCCCATCCCGACCCCGGACGGCGACATCCGCGACGATCCACCGGGCTTCGACCGGGCAGCCTTCCTCCGGACCCTGGGGGCCGAGTTGATGGTCTTCTTCGACCGGACCCTGCGATAGGTTCGTTCCGGCAGCCCGGCGATCCTAACCCACCAGCCCCAGGTAGCCCAGCCACAGCGCCCGGCCGAAGAACACGACGATGGGGGTGGCCAGGGCCAGGAAGCAACCGAAGGGCAGCATGGTCTGGCCGCTGGAACGGCGCATGAGCATGAGCGGGATGCCCACGGCAGCGCCGAGGCCAGCGCCCAGAAAGAGGATGCCCAGCATGGGGGCCCAGCCCCAAAAAGCGCCCAGCCAGGCCAACATCTTGAAGTCGCCCATGCCCAAGCCATCGGTCTTCCGGATGGCCTTGTAGAGCTGGTTCATCAGGGCGGGCACGCCGTACCCTGCCACCAGGCCGAGGAGGCTGTTCTGCCAGGTGACCGTGGACTCAAAGCCATGGTAGGCGGGGGCGGGCTGCAGGCCGTTGTGGAAGGCCAGGGCCTGGAGGATGTCGCCCGGGCCGGTCCAGATCTTCATCAGGGCTTCAGGACGGAAGGCCTGGGGCAGGCTCAGCAGCACGCCCAGCGCCATGAGGGGAATCTGGAGCGCATCCGGCAGCATCATTTCTGTGAGATCCGTGAAGAACAGCACGATCAGCGCAAAGCCGCAAAGCAGGCCCTTGAACCAGATGAGCGTGCCGAAGGGGAAGATCCAAGGCGAGGCGGCGAACAGCAACCCCGTGAGCAACTCCACCAGCGGGTAGCGCACGGGGATCCGCCAGCCGCAGGCGGCGCACTTGCCCCGCAACCAAAGCCACCCGAGCAGGGGCACGTTGTGCCAGGGCTTGATCTTCGCCTTGCAGCCAGGGCATTGGCTGGCTTTGGTGATGACGTTCCGCTCGGCCGGATCCTCCTGGGGCAGGCGATGGACCAACACATTCCCGAAGGACCCCACCACCAGGCCGAAGGGGGCCAGCAGCAGCGAAATCATCCAGGGGGGCAGGTCAATGAAGGGCATGACAACACGATAACGGGGACCTCCTGGCGATTCGCGGCAGAATCTGGGTACCGCAGTGCACCTCGTCCGAGGTGGTCCCAGGCGCGTTGCGCCTGGGCCGGTCCACTCCTTTCCGTTAGGCTCATACTCAACAACTTCCGTCTCCCAGGAGTCGCCGTGATCCGCACCTTCCTCTGCACCCTGGCCCTCGTCTTTCCCCTGACTGCGCAATCCCCGACGATTCCTCCAGTTCCGGGGACCACGTTGCCTGCCGCAACGCCAGAGCCCACACAGGTGCCCATGGCCAAGCCCCGGGTACAGCTGCTCACCAGCTATGGTCCCGTCGTGGTGGAGCTGGAGCCGGAGTTGGCCCCGAAGACCGTGGAGAACTTCCTGCAATATGTGCGGGACGGCCATTACAAGGGCACCATCTTCCACCGGGTCATCGAGGGCTTCATGATCCAGGGCGGTGGCCTGCTGGAGAACTTGGAGGAGAAGCCCACCCGGGCTGCGATCTTCAACGAAGCGCCCCAGACCTTCAAGGCAGGCCTGAAGAACCTCCGAGGCACTATCGCCATGGCCCGCACAGGCGCGCCCCACAGCGCCATGGCGCAGTTCTACATCAATGTGATGGACAACCCCCGCCTGGATCACCGGGACATGAGCGAAGAAGGTTACGGGTACTGCGTCTTCGGCCGGGTGGTCGCGGGCATGGATGCGGTGGACAAGATCGCGAAGGTCATGACCGAATGGCGTCGGGGCATGGGCGACGTCCCGCAGTTCACAGTGCGCCTCAAGGATGCTGTGCTGCTGCCCGCCCAGTAGGTGGTACCGACGCGCCCCTTCCTCAGGCCTGCCCTGGTCTGGATCCTGGGCGGAGTGGCCCTGGTCCTGTCCGTGGGGCTCTGCTTCCTGTTGGCGCCCTTTCTCGGCGGAAGGCGGGCTTTCTGGCGGGTGGCACCTTGGTATATCCGAGGAACCGCCTGGGCCTTTGGCATCCGGCGTCAGCTTGTGGGTTGGGAAGGACTTCCGGCGGCCCTGCGGGACGGTCCGCAACCGGCCGTGTTCATCGGCAACCACACGTCCTTGTTCGATCCGCCCCTGATGATTTCCACTCTCCCCTCCCAGCCCGTGTTCATCGCGAAGCGGGAACTGGCCCGCGTACCCTTTCTGGGCTGGGTGATCTGGTTGGCGGACTTCATCTTCATTGATCGAGGGAACCGACAGGCCTCGCTGGAGAGCCTGCAACGGGCCGCCCAGCAGATCCGCTCCGGTCAGAGCATTGTGGCTTTTCCCGAAGGCACGAGGAGTCGGGACGGTCAGCTCCTGCCCTTCAAGAAAGGGGTCTTTGCCCTGGCCTTCGAGGCTGGCGTCTGCCTGGTGCCGTTTGCCATCCACGGTGGGCCGGAGATTCTGCCCAAGGGGACTTGGCGCGTGAAGGACGGTCCCTACCGCATCACCGTGGGCGAACCCCTGGAGCCCGCCGATTTCCAGGATGTGGAGGCCCTCCGGGTGGCCGCCGAGGCCGCGGTGCGGGCGCTCGTGGCGAGAGTTCCTTAGCTGCCGCCAAACAGCAGACTTTGACCTACGCTGGATGGATGGCATCGGCTCCTGGTTCCCGTGGTTACCATCCCTGGCTGCAGTCTGCGCTTGAGCGGCTCAGCACCGTGCCGGAGGACCTCACCCGCGAAGCGCTCATGGCCTATGCGTGCCTCTATCTCTTCTTTCTGGCCTGGGGCCTCCGGTTGATCGCCTACGATTGCCTCGGCGGCGACATCGGTGGCTCCTTCATGCACAACATCAATCTGCCCTTCCATGAGTTCGGCCACCTCCTGTTCAGGCCTTTCGGGCAGTGGCTGATGTTTCTGGGGGGCAGTCTGTTCCAGTTCCTGTTGCCGTTGCTGCTGGGTGGCGTATTCCTGCTGCGCGAAGGGAAGCCCTTTCCCGCGACCCTGTGCCTGTGGTGGGCAGGGGAGAACCTGTTGGATCTGGCACCCTACATCGGCGATGCCCGAACGATGGATCTGCCGCTGGTGGGTGAGTGGAACGAGGAACTGGCCGAGCTGCGCATCCTCCGCCACGACTGGCACAACATCCTGGAACCGATGGGCCTGTTGGCCTGGGATCACCGGCTGGCGGTTTTCGCCCATGCGATTGGCGCCCTGCTGATGGTCCTGGCCTGGGCCTGGGGCGGCTGGTGGCTCTGGCACGCGCGCAGGCAGGTGGTCCTGGGCTGAGCCTCAATCTTGTGGTGTCCCGCCGATTTCAGTTCACCACCTTGATGGTCGGCGGCGGCCCCTGGGGACGCTGCCGGTCCTTGGGGATGAAGATCCCGTTGAGGAGGGAGGCGATGACGCTGGAGACCAGGGCGCCGAAGAAGCCCGCCCAGAAGCCGCTCACGGTGAAATTCAGCCCCAGCTTCGAGGACAGGGCCCCCGCCAGCCAGAAGACCAGGCCGTTGATGACGAGGCTGAAGCAGCCGAAGGAGCAGGCCATGGGCACCATGGCGATGACCTTGAGGAAGGAACCCACGGTGGTATTCAATGCGGCCAGGAGGACCGCCACGATCAGCAGATCCAGGAACGAGCCATGCCCCAGGCCGGGCACGAAGGAGCAGGCCACCAGCAGGCCAATGGCAGAAAAGATGAACCGCAGGATCATGCTCATGAAGACACGCTCTCATTCATGAGGGCATCCCATCCTTCTCGTTGGCCTGGGTGATGACGCTGCCCGGCGGCACGCTGCGGGTGAGCCACACGTTGCCGCCAATGGCCGAGCCCTTCCCGAGGGTGATGCGGCCGAGGATGGTGGCGTTGGAGTACACGATCACGTCATCCTCCACCACCGGATGGCGCGGCACGCCCTTGATGGGATGGCCTTCGGCGTCGAGGGGGAAGCTCTTGGCACCGAGCGTCACGCCCTGGTAGATCCGCACGTTGCGGCCGATGATGCAGGTCTCGCCAATGACGACGCCCGTGCCGTGGTCGATGAAGAACCGCTCGCCGATCTGGGCGCCTGGATGGATGTCGATGCCCGTGAGGCTATGGGCGTGTTCGGTGATCATGCGCGGCAGCAGGGGTACGCCCAGCTTCAGGAGCTCGTGGGCGAGGCGCTGGCTGGTGACAGCCAGCAGCCCAGGATAGGAGAACAGCACCTCTTCGGGACTGGTGGCGGCGGGATCGCCCTCGAAGCCCGCCTGGATGTCCGTGGCCAGCAGGCGGCGGACTTCCGGCAGCTTCGCCAGGAAGGAACGGGCCAGAGCCTGGGAACGCTCTGCACAATCGGGACAGGTGGCGTTGGCGGCCATCAGGCCCCGCTGGATCTGGTCGGAGAGGCCGTGGGCCACCCGGTCCATGCAGGCGCCCAGGTGGTAGCGCAAGGTGTCCGCCCTCAGCTCGGAAGCCCCGAAGTAGCCCGGGAACAACAGGCCCCGCAGGTCCTCCACGAGGGCGGCCAAGGCCGTGCGCGAAGGGAACTCACGACGGCCCAGAGGCATCTCCTTGATGGAGGTGGAGGCTTTGGCCAGGGCCTCGATGACAGCGTGGAGATCAGGCTCGGGGGTGGAACGGGTCTTTGGCATGCGAATGAGGATACTCCGGAAGGACGATCAATAGGTCCAGCTCAGCGAACAGCCCGTCTCCTTGGCAAGTTTTTCCGCCAGGTCGGGATCGTGCTTCAGGCAAAGTTCAGGACTCGCCTTCACCCGGGCCAGGAGGCCCTCCTTCGATCGGTACTCGAAGGTCACCGGGAGATCCCCCCGGTGATCCGCCAGGATAGTGGCCATGCGCGGCGGGCATTCCCCCGGGGGCAGACGCACCAGGGCGCCAGTGAAGCCCTGGCCCTGGAAGCCATCGAGCGGTTCGAGCAAGGTGGCGAAGACCTTCACGACGGTTTGTTCTTCATCCTCTTCGATCTCGCCACCGCCGTTTCCATTTCCCCCGCTACCGTTGCCCTGGATCGTTTCCACCCGCAATTCGCCGGTGATGCGCAACATGGCCTCGGGCACGGCGAGGTGGCGGTAGCGCTCGAAGGGGCGCATGCCCGGTCTCTTCGTGACTGGATCCCACTTGTTGGCCATGAGGAGGACTTCCATTTTCCCGGTGAGGTCCTCGACCTGGAGAATGGCCCAGGGTTCCCCCTTCTGGTTGGTCTTGAAGGCGACGGTCGAGACCATGGCGCCGAGGGTGACCTCATTGCGATCCCGCAGACGGCCTGAGGTGGCATCTTCCAAGATCTTGGCCAGGGTGCCATGGGTATGGACCTGGATGGCGTCGGCGAACTCTTCCAGGGGATGGCCGCTGACGAAGAGGCCCAGCACCTCGCGCTCGGCGGCCAGGCGGGTCTTGCGATCCCAGGGTTCGATGTTCTCCGGCACCCGCCAGTCCTCGCTGAGAGTGGCCATTTCCGCGTCATCGAAGAGACTGGTCATGCCCGTATCACCACTTCCGCGGGAGGCTGCGGAGACGGCATCCGGCAGGCCCTGCAGCAGGGCGGCGCGGTTGGGCTCCAGGCTATCGAGGGCGCCGGCCTTGATGAGGGATTCCCAGACTTTGCGGTTGGCCTTCTGGAGGTCGGTACTCTTCAGGGCATGGAAGAGATCCTTGAACCTTCCTTCCGCTTTACGCGCCTCCAGGATCGCTTGCAAGGCCGCGTCTCCCAGGCCTTTCACCGCGGCAAACCCGAAACGGATTTGCCGATCCCCCGTCGCAGTGAAATCGAGCGCCGACTCATTGATGTCCGGCCCCAGCACCTCGATACCACCCTCCCGGCAGTTCTGCACGTACTTGGCTACATCGTCCGTGCGCCCGGACTTGGTGGACAGCAGGCCCGCCATGAACTCCACGGGGTAGTTGGCTTTCAGGTAGGCGGTCTCGTAGGCCACCATGGCGTAGGCGGCGCTGTGGCTCTTGTTGAAGCCATAGCCGGCGAAGAATTCGATGAGGTCGAAGAGCTCGGCCACCTTCGTCTTGTCATATTTCCGCTCCGCGCCCTGCTCGATGAACTTGGATTTCTCCTTGGCCATCTTCTCCTTGTCCTTCTTGCCCATGGCGCGGCGCAGCATGTCGGCCTCGCCCAGGGTGTACCCGGCGATGAGGCTGGCGATCTGCATCACCTGTTCCTGGTAGAGGATCACGCCGTAGGTGGGGGTGAGGATGGGCTCCAGGTCGGGGAACATGTAGGTGACGGGCTCGCGGCCGTGGCGGCGCTCCACGTACGTGGTGCCCATGCCCGCACCCAGGGGTCCGGGGCGGAAGAGGGCATTGAGTGCGATGAGGTCGTCAAAGCGGTCCGGCCCCAGTTGCCGCAGCAACTGCTTCATGCCGCCGGATTCGAACTGGAAGATGCCATCCGTATCGCCCGCCGCAAACAGGTCGAAGGTCTTCTTGTCATCGAAGGTGCGGATGGTGGTCATGTCCTTGGGCTGCCCATGGCGCCGGGCGATGACCTCCTGCGTCTTGGCGATCTGGGTGAGCGTCTCCAGGCCCAGGAAGTCCATCTTCAGCAGACCCGCCCGTTCGGCCTCGACCATGGTGTACTGCACCATCACCTTTTTGTCCTTGTCCACGCTGAGGGGCGCGAACTGGGTGAGCTCGTCCGGGGCGATGATGACCCCGGCCGCATGGACACCGGTGTTGCGGGACAGGCCTTCCAGGCGCGCCGAGATGTCGAGGATGTTCTTCACCTCGGGATCGGTCTCGTAGAGCTCGCGCAGCTTGTCGCTCTTCTTCAGGGCCTCGCCAATGGACATGGGCTTGCCCGGTTCCTGGGGCACCAGCTTGGTGAGG
>CAIYNT010000121.1 GCA_903927605.1 uncultured Holophagaceae bacterium | reverse complement strand
TGCGTTGCCCTATCCTCCGTCCAGGCGATGGAGACGCTACCATGACCTCGGCTCAGCAGATCGTGTCAACCATCTTTCAAATCACCATCAACCCAGACCCGAACTTTTCAGTTGGTCCCAAGGTTGGGGGAAGACCACCCCATTGGTGATCGTGAAATTGACCACCGTCGCGCCAGTGCCGATGGTGACACTGTTGACCTGACCCTTGGGATTGAGGTTCATCCAATCAGCAGGGCTGATGCCTGCGGCGTTGATGGTGACCCCGCCGTTGGTGCCGTTGGTGCCGTTGGTGCCATTGGTGCCATTGGTGCCGTTGGTGCCGTTGGTGCCATTCGCACCGTTCGAGCCGCTCTTCCCATTGCAACCGATCAGCACAAGAGCGACCGCTGCAGTGGCGATGAGCCCGCAAAGCTGTTTCAGGGGACGCTGCTTCATAGTCCATTCTCCTGTGGTGGTAGGTGGTGAAGCGTTGGTGTGGGGGTGTTCACATCAGTGCGCTGTGGGTTGGAGTTGCATCAAATTTGAGGCTGGATTGATTCAGATGATCCATGAGTCAGAAATGACTCTAGGCTCGTGTTCAAGAACCTCCCACGCAAAAATCGAATATTCAAAAATGCACTATTGGTTATCAACGAAAATTGAATGACCAATTTATGACATTATTTTTTATTTTTTAAATATTTGTTGAATATGGTTTTAGTCAAACGAATGTTTGTAAAAAATCATCATAAAACATAGGTTCACTCCAGTGGCCGCCCATCAATGCCGGCCAACTTGTGATCTACGGCACGAGGAAGGGGGTCACCGTTTCGATCTTCATGATGTCCCGGGTACTAAAGTCTTCATGAACCCTGGGACCACTGCTGTGGGGAATTGATGGCTGCCGCCAGGCAGCCCTACCAAAGTCCTTATATCCCCATGGGTTCTCCACAATCGATGATTTCGGCAGCCTCACCTTGCGATATACATAAATCCTTCCCCCCGGAGTTTCAGTGGCCCTCCGCACGTCGCTGATTTGCCTGCCCCTTGCCGCCTGCTTGCTGGGTCAGGGAACCCAGCGCATCACTCTTGAAGGCCTCGCGCACCCCACCCTGAAGCAGACCTATGCGGGACTGCCACCAACGCACCTCGAGTGGCTACCCGATGGGGCCCTCCTGCAATCCCGGTCTGAGGGAAATCAGGTGGCCCTGCTTCGCGTGGAACCTGCCACCGGCGAAGCGAAATCCATGTTCGAGAAAGATCAGCTTGAGGCCGCCCTGGTGGCTGCAGGCCTTGCTGAGGCCGACGCCAGGGCCGCCCTGGGGCGCGGGACCTTCACCTGGAACGATGACTTCACCGCCTTCCTGGTGGAAGTGGCGAATCAGCTCTTGGTGGTGGACCTGAGAAACATGACGGCCAAGCGTCTCGCCAGTGGCAGCCCGGAGGAGCCCACCTTCAGTCCCGACGGCAATCAGGTGGCCTACCTACGTGGGAACGAACTGTACTGTACGGAGGTGGCCTCGGGTCGTGAGACCCGCCTCACCACCGACGGGAGCGATACCAAGTTCAACGGGCGCCTGGACTGGGTGTACCAGGAGGAGGTCTATGGCCGAAGCCGGGGAGCGCGGGCCTTCTGGTGGGCTCCGGACTCCCAGCGCCTCGCCTACCTCAGCCTCGATGTGGCCAAGGTGCCTTGCTTCACGCTGGTGGACGACCGCACCCAGCCCCAGAAGCTGCTCCAGGCCCGTTACCCCAAGGCGGGGGATCCCAACCCTATCGCCCGACTGGGGGTGGTGGACCTGGAGGGTCATACTAGCTGGGCCCAGGAGACCCACCTGGGTGAGGAGACCCTCATCACCCGCGTCAGTTGGGATCCTCTGGGCCGGGTGGTAGCGCAGATCTCGGATCGCACCCAGACCTGGCTGGAACTGCGCCGCATGGAGGGCGGCGGCTCCCGGTTGCTGCTCAGGGAACAGGACCGGGCCTGGCAGGACGCCGAGCACCACGGCATACCGCTTTTCCTGAAGGACGGCGGTTTCCTCTGGGAATCAGACCGGACGGGCCACCGCCACATCTACCGATACGGCGCCGATGGAAGCATGAAGAACACCGTCACCAGTGGTCCTTGGGACGTGCGCAGGATGCATGGGCTGGATGAGGCAAAAGGTCTCGTGTATTTCGACGCCTCGGAGCACAGCCCCATCGCAACCCATACCTATCGGATCGCCCTGGACGGCCGGGGCCTCACCCGTGTCACCGAGGCCCGAGGCAGCCACCGGGTGCGGTGGAACCGGAACTTCAGCGCCTTCCTGGATACCTGGAGCAACCTGGAGCAGCCTGCCAAACAAGCCCTTTTCGATCCAACCGGCAAGCAGACCCGGATGATCGACGAGAACCCCTGCCCCAGGCTCAAGAAACTGAAACTCGGCACCATCCGGCTGCAGCAGGTGAAGACCCGCGACGGCTTTCCCATGGAGACCCTGCTGATCCTGCCTCCGGACTTCGATGCCGCCAAGAAATACCCCGTGTACCAGCACATCTACGGTGGCCCCGAAGCGCCCCAGGTGAATGATGCGTGGAGCCGGGAAATGATGTGGTGGCAGTTCCTGGCCCAGAACGGCATCCTCGTATGGGTCTGCGACAACCGCAGTGCATCCAATAAAGGCAGGGCCAGCGCCGAGGGCATCTACCGGCGCCTGGGTACCCAGGAATTGGAGGATCAGCTCGATGGCCTGCAGTGGCTCGGTCAGCGGGGTTTCGCGGACCTGAGCCGGATCTGCATCGAGGGCTGGAGCTACGGCGGCTTCATGAGCGCCTACGCCATGACCCACAGCAAGGCCTACAAGCTCGGCATCATCGGGGCCCCCGTCACCAACTTCGCCCTGTATGACAGCATCTACACCGAACGCTACATGGGCCTTCCGCAGGAGAACAGGGCCGGCTACGCAGGCACTGACCTTGCCGCAGCCGCCAAAACCTTCTCGGGCAAGGCTCTCATCATGCACGGCCTGGCCGATGACAATGTGCATCCCCAGAACACCATGCAGTTCATCGACGCCCTGCTGCAGGCCGGCAAGGACTTCGATCTGCGTCTCTATCCTGGTGCCAACCACATCAGCGCCTTCAGCCAGCCGTGGCAGTACTGGGACATCATGCGCGCCCGGTGGGCGTTCATCTCCAAGAACCTGTGATCCCGAATTGATTCAAAAACGAAGAATCACCACGAAGACAAGAAGACCACGAAGAAAGTCGCAATAATATTGCCCTTGCAGCTCTTCGTGGTCTTTCCGTCTTCGTGGTTCATGTTGTCTTTCTGGTAGTTTGAACGACTAGAGACACGAGAATCAACCTACTCGCTTGTGCGGGGCCACGACGCGGTCGTAGAGCAGCATCAGGACCGTGGAGATGCCACCGATGGCGGCCAGCGTGAACCACATCATGCCAGGGCGATGAGATTGTTTCAGGAACGTTTCCACCAGAAAGCCGCTGAGGTAGCCCGCCACCAGGGCAC
Source organism: uncultured Holophagaceae bacterium (assembly GCA_903927605.1). The sequence goes on along the minus strand of CAIYNT010000121.1, from coordinate 15,891 downwards.
CGATGGCCACTGGCAGGAAGGCGAAGCCCATGTAGGTGCCCACCTGATCTTTGGGGGCCAAGTCGGCCACGTATTCATAGAACCTTGGGGCTTGCATGGCCTCGCCCACGGCGAAGATTATGATACCCATCACCGTCGCGCTCAGGGTCGGCACCGCGCCGATGAGCAGCCAGCCGAGGCTCGCCACGGCGAAGCCTGAGGACATGGCCAGGATGGGCCGCACTTTTTTCATCATGGTTGTCACAGGCACCGTCAGCAGGATGATGGCCCAGGCATCCACGGTCTCGATCAGCTCGAAGCGCGAGTAATGGAGCACGTCCCGCACGTAGAAGGGCAGGCCGTAGAAGATCTGCCAGAACATGATCCAGAAACCCGAGAAGATCACGAGGAAACCCATGAAGCGCAGGTTTGTGAAGACCAGCCCCATGTCCCTGATGACTTGGGCCAGGGACCTCGGAGCCTCTGTGGCAGCGGTCTGCTCGGGTTCCTTGAAGAACAGGAAGGTACCCAACAAGTTCATGACCGAGGTCAACGAGGACATCACCAACACATACTCGATGCCCAATCCCTCTCGCACCTGCAGGCCCAGGACCGGTCCCAGGGCACCGCCGAGATTCACCAGGGTGTAGTAAATGGAGTAGCCCAGGGACTTGGTTTCCGGAGTGGTGGTCCGGGCCACCGTTCCCACCACACAGGGCTTGATGAGCGATCCGCCGATGGCCGTCAGGAGCAGCGCACCGATAACGTACGGCGTCGTTCCAATGGACCCCACCAACGCCCGCCCCATGGGCAGACCCGCCAGTCCGATGGCGAAGTAGCCGAGGCTGAAGATGGAGAAGCAGGCGACCAGGCTGCGGCGGAATCCGTACCGATCCACCAGCGGACCCGCAAGAGTTGGCAGGAAGAACACTGCGAAGCCGTAGAGGCCCACCAGCGTGCTGCCCGTGCGCCCCAGGCCGACCTTCTCCACCAGATACACGGCCAGGACCGCCTTCGAGCCGTAGAAGGCCAGACGCTCGAAGAGTTCGAGAACGTTGGCGACCCAAAAGGAATGCGTGAAGCCGGTCTTGAGGTGCTGGAAGCGGTTTGTGTCAGTCAAATGGTCGGCCCACCATTCCTACGCGCGGTGCTTCGCGAATTCGACCACAGCTCGAAGCATGTCGCCCACGGACATGATGCCCACCAGCTCGCCCTTGGCGCCCACCACGCAAAGACCATAGAGCTTGTGATCGAGGATGAGCTGGGCGGCGGTGGCGAGATCCGTATCCGGAGAGACCGTGATGGGGGAAGGGTTCATCACGTCCTTGACCGGAGTCTTGGATAGCAGGTAGTGGACCTCCCATGTATCCAGGGAAGTGGCCTTCCCCGGCGAATAGTCCTTGAGCATCCGCTCCGTGATCAGGCCGACGAAGCGGCCCTTGGCCATGACCGGCAGGCGCCGGATGCCCTTCTCCTTCATGAGGTGGATGGCCTCGATGATTGAGGCCTCCTGGTCGATGGTGACGGGGTTCCTGGTCATCCATTGTTCGACGGTGCTCATCGCGCGCTCCTCACATGCCCAGGAAGGCCTTCTTGATGTGGTCGTTGTCGAGCAGTTCATCTCCCCGGCCCGTCAGCACGACCCGCCCGGTTTCCATCACATAGGCCCGGTGGGAGATGCGAAGGGACTGATAGACATTCTGCTCCACCAGAAGGATGGTAACGCCCTGCTTGTTGATGCCGGTGATGATGTCGAAGATGTTTTTCACTAGGAGTGGGGACAGGCCAAGGGAAGGCTCGTCCAGCAGCAGCACCTTGGGGTTCGCCATGAGACCCCGGGCGATGGCCAGCATCTGCTGCTCACCCCCGGACATCGTGCCGCCCAACTGTTTTTCACGCTCCTTGAGGCGAGGGAACAGCTCGAATACCCAGTCGATGTTCTTCTGCCGGTCGGTCCGGGTGGCCTTCACGTAGGACCCCATGCGCAGGTTCTCCAGCACCGTCATCTCCGGGAAGATGCGTCGGCCTTCGGGGACCTGGACCAGCCCCGCTTCGACCACATGATGGGGCTGCATCTTCCCGAGGTCCCGACCCTCGAAGGTGATGGTTCCGGAAGTGGGCTTCACCAGGCGTGAGATGTTCTTCAGCGTCGTGGACTTCCCGGCACCATTGGCTCCGACGACGGTAACGATTTCGCCCTTGTTCACCACCAGATCCACGTCCCAGAGCACCTTGAGATCGTCGTAGGCGAAGTTGAGCTTTTCGATCCTAAGCATGGCTCTCACCCAGGTAGGCGCTGATGACGTCGGGGTTGCTGACGACTTCCTGCGGTGTGCCCTCCATGAGCTTCTCACCTGAAGTCAGGACGACGATGCGGTCCGAGATGCGCATGATGGCCTTCATGTCATGCTCGATGACCATCTGCGTGAGACCGTGCTGCTTGATGTCGAGGATGAGCTGGATGATCTCCTCGCTTTCGGCGGGATTGAGCCCCCCCATCACTTCATCCAGCAGCAAGAGCTTCGGCTGTGTGGCGAGGGCTCTGGCTACCTCCAATTTCTTGCGCTCGCCGATGGGCAGTCCACCCGCGAGAAAATTCGCCCGGTGTTCCATGCGGACTACCCGGAGCTGCTCCATGGCCAGGTCGCGGGCGGTCTTCAGCGATGAGGCGTGTGCAAGGGCGCCTACCATCACGTTGTCCACCACGGAGAGCTTGGCCAGGGGCCGCACCTTCTGCCAGGTGCGAACCATGCCCAGCATGCAGACTTTGTCGGGATCCAGCCCGTTCAGCCTCCGGCCATTGAAGAGGATTTCCCCCTTCGAGGGGGGGTAGTACCCTGTGATGCAATTGAACAGGGTGGTCTTGCCCGCGCCATTGGGGCCGATGAGCCCCATGATGCGACCCTCCTCCACAGAGAAGGAAACGTCGGAATTGGCGGCGAGGCCACCGAAGAACTTGCTGACATGCTTGATTTCCAGGATGACCATCAGACCGCCTCCTGTTTCCGGCGCATGGCCAATTTCTTGACGAAGCCCATGAGCCCTTCCGGCATGAACAGGATCACCAGTACCACGAGGATCCCGTACAGGAGGACATGGGCATGGGCGAGGTTCTCCTTCAGGAAAAGCCCAATCTTTGAATCCGCATTCACCATTCCGACTTTCACAAGCAGATCCGTGACCATGTTGCTTCTCAGGGCCTCGGACATGGGCACCAGCACCAGGGAACCGAGTACAGGACCCCACAGGGTACCCATGCCGCCTATGATGCAGATGAGCATGATCTGGACGGAGACGTCGAGCCCCAAGACGGTGGGCGGATCCACGAAGCCCACATAGATGCCGTAAAAAGCGCCGGCAAGGGAAGTCAGCACCGCAGAGATCGCGAGGGCGATGTTTTTGTAGCGCGAGATGGAGATGCCCAAGGAGTGGGCCGCATCCTGGTCCTCGCGGATGGCCTGGAAGAAATAACCCAGCTTGGAATGCTGCACCCAGTAGGTGGTCCCGAGGGTGAGCAGGACCAGGAAGATGCCGATGTAGTAGAAGGGGACTTTGGTCGAAAAGTCCGTCACGACCATCCCTCCAAGCTTGAAGGGAGGTATCTCGGTGACCAGAATGCCCTCAGCCCCGTTGGTCAAGGTGGTGAGGTTGATGGCCGAAAGCCTCAGGATTTCAGCCACTGCGATGGAGGCAAGGACGAAGTAGGGCCCGCGCAATCGAAAGCAGATGCTGCCAATGGCTAGGGCCACGACCACGACCAGCACGATGCCAGCCCAGACACCGATCCAAGGAGGGATCTGCTTGGCTTGCATCAGCATCATGGTAGTGTACGCGCCCACACCGAAGTACGCTGCGTGCCCCACCGAATGCTGGCCGGCGAATCCACCCAGGATGTTCCAACTCTGCCCCATGGCCACGCTCAGGAATAGAAGGATCATCATGTGCAGCGCATAGGGGCTCTCCACATATTTGGGAATGACCAGAAGCAGAGCCAGGATGATGAGGCCCGCCGCTACCTTGAGGCTCGCCTTGTTCATGCTGACCTCCTCAGGTCCGCGACTTGCCCATCAGGCCCGAGGGCTTGAAGAGGAGAACCAACAGGAAGAGCACGAAGACCACCACGTCCTTCCAACCAGAGGAGATGTAGACCGCGCTCAGGGATTCAGTGATCCCGATCAGGACGCCACCCAGCGTGGCCCCGACCACACTGCCCATGCCACCCAGCACCGTGATGACGAAGGCCTTCAGGGTGAAGACCGCGCCCACCTGGGGGAAGATGTAGTAGGTCGGAGAAATCAGCGCGCCGGCAGTGCCCGCCAGGGCCGATCCGAGACCAAAAGCGATAATGGACATGCGCTTGACGTTGATGCCCATCAGCTGGGCCGCATCGCGATCCTGGGCGGTCGCGCGGATGGCCTGCCCGGTGTCCGTCTTCAGCAGGAACCAGTACAGAGCTGCAGTGATGGCCGAGGTGATCAGGAAGGAGATCAGGAGGGGTGTGGACACCGAAACACCCCCGCCCACCTGGATCGTGGAAGAGGAATACGAGGTGGAGAGGATCTTATAGTCGGAGGTGAAGATCAGCATCACGGTATTGCTCATGATGAGGCCCAGGCCGATGGTCAACAGGATCTGATTCTGAGCGACGGCATTGAGGACCCTATTGATGAACACTTTCTGGAGAAAGCCTCCGAACAGGAACATCAAGGGAAAGGTGATCAGCACGGACACGAAGGGGTCGATACCCAACAAGGTGAAGGCCAGGTACGTAAGGTACATCCCCACCATGAGAATGTCGCCGTGGGCGAAATTGATGACCCGCATGACACCGAAAATGAGGGTGAGGCCGATGCCGATGAGCGCATACACCCCGCCGATCAGGATGCCGCTGAGAAGAGACTGCATGAAAACGGCCATGGGCGGGCGGCTCCCCAGGAATCAAAAGGGGGCGCCGAAAGGCGCCCCTGCTGAGGATGGGATCACTTCCACTTGGGGAAGGGATAGACCGCCTTCTTGGTGGCAAATCGAGAGGGCAAGATCGTCTCGTAGTTGCCTGAGATGACCTGCTCCACGAGCATCTGGTGGTTGTTCTGGTTGTTGAAACCCTCATAGTCGGCGAACTGGACTTCGCCCATCACGCCGTTCCATTTGCCCGCTTTCAGACCATCTCGGGTCTTGGCGCGGTCGCCACCAGCGGCCTTGGCGGTCTCCGCCATGATCATCATCGAGGCATAGGCACAGGCCGCATGGTAGGAGGGTTCCTTGCCGTATCTCGCCTTGTACCGCTTGCCGAATTCCTTCGCCCCCGGCCAGTTCACGTCTTCGGTCCACTGAGTGCAGGAGATGACATTCTCAGAGATGGCCCGCTCATTGGCGAACTCAGCGGTCGTAAAACCAGCACCAGCACCGAGGAAAGCCTGGGGCTGGAGGCCCACCTCCCTGGACTGCCGCATGAGCAGAATGGCGTCAGCTACGTAGGAAACCATGAAGACCAGATCGGGGTTCTTCGACTTGATCTGGGCCAAGGTGGATCGATAGTCCGCCGACCCCTTGGGATATGCCACATCAGCCACCACCTGGATCCCCTTCTTGGCCACGTACTCCTTCGCGGTCTTTGAGGTGGAAGTGCCGAAGTCCGTGTTCTCGTAAATGAAGGCGATGCTCCTGGGCTTGCCCAGCGAGGTCGCGGCATCGATGAGGCTGGAAGCGTACTTGTCCGCGGGCGCATTCATCCTGAACACATTCTTGAGTCCCTGCCTGGTGATCTCCTCCTTGGCGGCGGCCGGGATCAGCAGGGGCACCCGGTACTTCTCCGCCAGTTTCGAGACCGCATTCGAACAAGCTGAGGTGTACGGCCCCACCACGCCCACCACGTTGTCGCGGGTCGCCAGCTTCTCCATGGCGCTCATGGAGATCTGGGGTTTGCCCGTATCGTCCTCCCACACCAGTTGGACGTTGAAGCCCTTCTTCTTCAGGTCCTCCTCGGCGAGCTTGATGCCATTGGTGATGTTCTCGCCGATGGGGGCTTCGGGCCCGCTCATCGAATTGATGACACCGATCTTCTGGGCCAGCAGGCAGGGGGCCAGCGCCACGGTGGCGACCAGGGCCAAGAGGTGCTTTCGCATGTCTACTCCAGGATAAAAAACCAGGTTGGTGGAGGGATTCTACTCCCTGCCATCAACCCCTGACCATGAAACATGCCGAAGAGGTCGGACGGCCCCCACGGCTGTCGGTGATATCCCTCGCATCCTCAGCGGCAACCGCTCCATGGGTGGCAGCGATGTCACCCTTCCTCGCACTGGGCCGAGAAGTAGTCTCCACTTTGCTGCAACACAATTTCCGCTCCGTAGAGGGACGAGAGGTTCTTCGTGGTGAGAACCTCGTGTTTGGGTCCATCCAGGAACACGCGGCCCTCCTTCAGGAGAATGACCCGTTGGATCTGGGGCAGGATCTCCTCGATGTGGTGGGTCACCAATAGGATGGTCTTTCCGTGCCGTACGATCTCCTGGAGCATCTTCAGGAAATGGTGTCTGGCCACCAGGTCCAGGCCTGTCGTGGGCTCATCCAGCAGCAGTGCCCGTGGATCCGGTGCCAGAGCCCGGGCGATGAGGATGCGCCGAGCCTCGCCGGTGGACATCGCTTCGATACGCTTGTCCGCCAGATGCCGTGCGCCCACCAGATCAAGCGCCCGCTCGGCCTGCTCGACCATGGCGGAGGTCACATGCTGATGCGAGAAGAGGCCCTGGCTGGCGAAGGCGCCCGACAGGACCACCTCACTGCCCCGCCTGCGACCTCCGCCAGTGGCCATGAGGAACGCCTGGTGGAGGTCCGCCGAGACAATACCGAGATGGGACCGCAGCTCGAACACATCCCACCGTTCCTTCCCGAAGATCTGGATGGGACCGCCCGATCCCCCGCAGGGAAGCGGATAGTCCTGCCGGTCCACCATGCGGATGAGCGATGATTTGCCGCACCCATTGGGACCGAGAATGGCCGTGTGCTCGCCCTCCGCAATCTCGAAGGTGAGATCATGGAGGACTGGCTTCCCGCCACGGAGGACCGTGGCATGGTCGAGGGTGAGCAGGGGCACGACGGACTTGCCGGTGGCCGCTGGCGACCTTGGGTCCATAGAAAATTCATCGGGCATGGGCATTCCTGGACAGTGGCAGACTGGTGGGCGCATGAAACGGTTCGAATTCCATTTGAGGATCTCTGCGGAGAGCTACCTGGACTATTACCGGGGCCCTGCCCGCCAGGTGGTGGTCCGCTGTCCCGGTGGAGAAATCATCCAGTTTCCCGCATCCCTGCTGCAGCCCTTCGTCACGCCTGCTGGGATTCATGGAGACTTTGTGCTGACCTGCGACGACCATCACAAAGGCGCGAATCTGCAACGACCGCCCCTCAGGAACTGAATTCCAGGTTCTCGTACCGTGGGTAGCCGATCTGGACCCATTCCTCTTTCCCGGAACGGATGATGTTCCCGAAAATGAAAATCAGCGGTGATGAGGTGAGATCGCCGGGGTACACGCCAATGATCCAGGGATGAGCCTCGTTCAGTTCGAATCCTTCGCTCTCGCGGGTCCGCTCCATGAGGCCACTCATGTAGGCCCTGGCGTGGGCCATGGCTGATTCGACCGAGAGGAACTGCATGCCCTCGGCGTGATAGCTCCTTCCCGTGTTGCTCCGCAGGAACATGGCGGGTTCAGGAAGGAGTCTCACATGGGAAGTGGGAAAGGCCTGCTGGAGAGCCTTCATCAGCGTGTCGATGTTCGGTTCCACTGGAGTCCTCCTGGAACTGGGGCTAGTACCGCATTTCACGGTTGTAGGGGATACCGAGACTGGAGGGGCCGAGCATGCGGGCTTTCCGCGTCAGGGAAAGCACCAGGATGACCAGCACGTAGGGCAGCATCACCGCGAATTCGTAGGGGAACTTGATGCCGCCAACCTGGATGGAGAGTTGAAGCGACTGGGCAAGGCTGAACAACAGCGCACCACCCATGATGCCCACCGGGTTCCAGCGACCAAAGTACACGAGAGCCACAGCGATGAATCCTCGGCCTGCCACCAGATCGTCCGCGAACATCTTGGCCTGACAGAGGGACAGGTAGGCGCCCCCGAGCCCAGCCATGGCGCCACCGAGCATCAGGGCCTGGTAGCGCACCCGGTTCACGTTGATACCCATGCTGTCCGCGGCCCGGGGATGGGTTCCCACGGCCCGGACTTTGAGCCCCCAGGGCGTCTTGAAGAGGAGGTACCAGCTGGCCGGAACCATCAGGAAGGCGACGTAGACCATGGGGTTGTGGTTGAAGAGGATGTCGCCCAGGAAAGGAATTCGGCTGAGGCCCGGGATCGCCCAGGCCGCCATGCCTTCCACCCCAGTCACACCACCGATGTAATGGCGGAAGAGCGTGCCGGCCACGCCCCAGCCAAGCATCTGCAGTCCGATGCCTGCAATGCCCTGCTCAGCCCGGAAGGTGACCGTCACGAGGGCGAAAAGGATTCCCAGGAGGACGCCGACCACCATGGCGATGGCGAACCCGAGCAGGATTGCGTAGGGCGCCAGGGGGCCGCTCTTGAGGAAGTAGGGGGGGAGAAAGCCCAGAAAGGCCCCCATGCACATGATGCCTTCGCAGCCGAGGTTGAACACGCCTGCTCGCTGGTTGAACATCTCGCCTAGGGAGGCCAAGAGCAGCGCCACCGAAAACGGCACACCAAGCAACAGGATGTTGTAGACGAATCCATGGGTCACGGCTGACCTCCCGTCTTGGCAGGTTCGGAGGAGGAAGGTTTCGCCTTGAGGCGCGAGAAGAACCTGGCGGCGCGCTCTTGGGCATAGGCGTTGTTCAGGTACATCTTGGCGGAGACGATGCACAGGATGATCACGCCCTGGAGGACCAGGATCATGTTTGCCGGGACACCCGCGGAGCGCTGGGTCATATCAGACCCGACCAGCAGGAGGCCGAAGAACACCGCCGCCGGCACAATTCCCGCAGGATGGAGGGCCCCGAACAGCGCCACCACGATGCCCGCGAAGCCATATCCGGAAGTGATGTTCTCGATGGCCCGGTGGTGAACGCCCGTGACCTCCACGGCCCCTGCGATCCCCGCGAAACTCCCTGAGAGGACCATGGCCATCACCAGCGACCCCGGCACGCTGATCCCGGCATAGCGCGCGGCCTTGGCTTCGGCTCCAGCGGCCCTCAGGCGAAATCCGAAGGTGGTGCGCCAGAGGAAAAAGTAGACGCAAACGCACAGGACAAGGGCCAGGATCAGGCCCGTATGGAGGCGCGTGCCGGGAATGAGATGACTCAGGATGGCGGATTCGGGAAGGCGCATGGACTGGGGCGTACCGGATCCGGTTTCCAGTTCGCCGGGGTCGATCATGGGACCCCGAAGGAAGAAGGTGTAGAACTGAGCGGCGATGTAGTTGAGCATCACCGTGGAGAGGATCTCGTTGACGCCGAGCCTGGCCCGGAGCAGGCCGGCAATCCCGGCCCAGAGGCCACCACCAATGGCGCCCGCGAGGATGACCAGGGTGAGCAGGACGTACCGCGGCAACCCGGGGAGGGCCAGCGCCGTGGCGGTGGCAGCCAGGATGCCCATCAGCATCTGCCCCTCGGCCCCGATATTGATGATGCCGCTGCGGAAGGCGATGGCGATCCCCAGGCCCACAAGGATCAGAGGGACGGCCCGCACGAGGATCTCGGTGATGCCGAACACGTCCTTGAACGGGCCCGTGAAGATGGTCACGTAGGTATCGACAGGACTTGCCCCGATGGCCTTGAGCACCACGGCTCCGAGGGCTGCGGCTGCCAGGGCGGCCAGAAGGATGACGCCCGCACCGTAGGTGATCTTGAACTTATTCATCAGCCACCCCCGCCATGAGGAGACCGAGCCGTTCCCGCGTCGCTTCGAGAGAGGTCAGGACCTTGAGGATCCTGCCCTTGTAGATGACGGCGATGCGGTCCGACAGGTTCATGATTTCCTCGAGTTCCTCGGAAATGAGCAGAACACCACCTCCCGCGCGACGGCGGGCGAGGAGTTGGGAATGAATGAATTCCTGGGCACCCATGTCCACACCCCGGGTGGGGTAGACGGCCACCAGGGCTTTGGGTTCGCGGGCCAGTTCCCGGGCCAGGATCACCTTCTGGATGTTCCCCCCTGAAAGCGATCCTCCCGCTGCGGAGGTGGAAGAGCACCGGATGTCGAAGGACTCCTTGAGGGCTTCCGCATTGCGGGCGATCTGCCCCAGCTTGAGGACCACCGACCAGCTGAACTTGGCGGTGTGGAAATCCTTGAGGACCAGATTCTCCTTCACCGAGAACTTGGGCACGATGCCCTCGTGGTGACGGTCCTCGGGAATATAACCCAGGCCCGCGGTGATCATCGAGGCGGGACTCTTGTTGGTCATGTCCGCGCCCAGGAACTCGACCCGACCCGATTCCACGCTCCTGAGGCCCGTGAGGGATTCGGCGAACTCGCGCTGACCATTGCCGGAAACGCCAGCCAGACCGAGGATCTCGCCCGCGTGGAGCTCCAGATCCAGCCCATCCAGGGCCAGATGGCCCCGGTCGCCCCGAACGCGGAGATCGCACGCCTTTAGGATCGCCCCACCGTCCATACTCAGACCTTCGTTCCGCGGAAGATGGATTTCGCGGCCGGTCATGAGCGCGGCCAGGTCAGCCGGGGTGTGGTCAGCGGTCTGCCCGTTGAAGACCACGGCGCCGTGCCGGAGAATGGCCACCCGGTCAGAAAGGGACTTGACCTCGTTCAGCTTGTGGCTGATGAAGATGATGGAAAGCTCACCCGCCATGCGCTTCAGGCGATCGATGAGATCGTCAGTTTCCTGGGGAGTGAGGGCCGAGGTGGGCTCGTCGAGGATGAGGAGCTGCGCGCCGAAACAGAGGGTCTTGATGAGTTCCACCCGCTGCTGTTCGCCCACGGAGAGCTGCCAGACATGGGCGTCCGGATTCACAGGGAGTTCATGGTGCTCGGAAACCTCCATGATCCTGGCCCGGGCCGACTTCAGGTCCAGGTTCATGAACCGGTGCAGTTTCTTGAGTCCCAGGGCCACGTTCTCGGCCACGGTCATGTTGGGCACCAGCATGAAGTTCTGGTGCACCATGCCGATGCCGCGGGCGTAGGCATCGTTGGGTGTGTGAAAGTGGACTTCGCGGCCGTTCAGCGTGATGGTTCCCGAGTCCGGCTGGTAGAGGCCAGCCAGGATGTTCATGAGGGTAGATTTCCCCGCACCGTTCTCGCCCACCAGCGCGAGCACTTCTCCTCGCGACACCTGCATGGAGACGTTGTTGCAGGCCAGGATGCCAGGAAACCGCTTGGTGATGCCCTCGAGCTTGAGTTCGGTGATGGGTTCGACGGCTGCTTTCACGAGCACTCCCGGATGACCATGGCCTTTCCCCAGAAAGGACTTCGGCCCCGGGAGACCTGATGCTTTCCGGGGCCGAAGGTGTACCGATTAGGACCTAGAACTTGACTTCCTTCCAGGCAAGGGGAAGCTTGCCTGCCGTCATGTCAGCCTTGGCCTTGTCCACAGCCTTCTTGATGGCGGGGGTCAGGACCTTCCCGACATTGTCGTTGTACTTGAAGACGAAACCCTTGTTGGCGAAATTGAGGGGGATGTTCTCGCCCCCACGGACGCCAGCCTCCCGCTTGGCGATGAGAACTTCCACCACAGCCTTGTAGTTATAGCTGGAGGCGGCGAGGACCTTGGGAGCTTCGGGGACGCTGAGCTGGGAGATGTCCTGGCCCGCCCACCAGATGGTCTTGTCCTTGGTGTCGGCGACAACCTTGAGGGCGCCCATGGCCTGCTGCGAGGAACCCGTCAGGAAGTCGGCGCCGGCATTGATCTGGGTCTTGGCCAGTTCGGCGGCCTTGACGAAGTCGCCGAAGCTGCCGGTGTGGGCGACCTTGACCTGGATGTTGGGATTCACGGACTTGGCGCCAAGCACATAGCCACGGTCATAACGGGCGGCATCGCCGCCGTCCACGGGACCCACACAGCCCACGATGTTGGCCTTGGTGACCATACCGGCAATGATGCCGTTGAGGTACCCGGTCTGCTCGCTCTCGGGCATGTAAGTGAAGACATTCTTGCCGCCGATATCGGCGCTGGTGCCGAAGACAAAGGTGGTGGTGGGATAGTCGGGGGCCATTTCATTGACCAGGTTCTTGTACTGGGCGCCGTGGCAGATGATGATGTCGAATTTCTTGGAAGCATACTGGCGGGCGGCGGAGCCAGCGTCCACGGGCTTCATCTTTTCGCTGTAGCTGTATTCGACCAGCGCGTTCCCGTATTCCTTCTGCACCGCCGTGATGGCGTCATGCATGGACTGGCACCAGCCCTTGTCATCCACCGTGGACTCGACAATGAGGGCGATGCGGACCTTGGCCTTGGGAGGCGCCGCAAAGAGGCCGCTGGCGAGCGTGCCTAACATTGTGAAAGCGAGGAAAAGCTTTTTCATCTCCTACCTCCCTGGATATAAATGCATGGCCAAATTTACCAGGATTGCGGGAGGGCTTAATTAAAAATTCTCCATATGAGAAAAATCTTATTCACCCATCGACAAGGCTCCGCCAAACTGATAGGCGTGGACGTCCACTGAGGATCCTCGATGGCTGAATTCCAGGCTCAGGAACCCTCCCCGGTTCAAAAGGGACCGACCCGTGAACAGATGGTCAGACATCTCCGTCGCGCCCACGAGATCGCCATCAGGGCCGTTGCCATGGGACATCATCCCTTTGGGGCGCTCCTGGTGGGTCCAGACCAGGAGACCGTGCTGCTCGAGCAGGGGAATGTAAACACGGTCAACCATGCGGAGGCCGTGCTGGCCCGTACGGCCGATATGAACTTCACGCCGGGCTATCTCTGGGACTGCACGCTGTACACCACGGTCGAGCCCTGCGCCATGTGCGCGGCCACCCAGTATTGGGCCAACATCGGTCGCCTGGTGTATGGCATGGACGAACGGCGCCTCCTGGACCTGACTGGTGACAGCGCCGAGAACCCCACCATGGATGTGCCTGCCCGCTACATATACGCGCACAGCCAGAAGGCCATCGAGGTCATCGGGCCAATCCCGGAGGTGGAGGAAGAGATCGCCGAACTGCACCGGGCATTTTGGCGTCGGAGTCAGAAACCTTGATGGCGGCGCCCTGCCCTGCCGGGGCCTAAGAGCCATCAGATCCACTGGAGAGGCCGGACAACCCACGCCGAATCCCACCCAAACATGGAAAAAAATCAATATCCATTTATGATAATTTATTGCTTATGACCCCATCTGATCTGCCTGATATCCAAATCCGCATCGCAGATGCCTACCATGGGTTGCCTGAGGCGCAGCGCGCCATCGCCAACGCCCTCATGGCGGATCCCCTATTGGGCGCCCTGTGGGGGATTGAGTCCACCGCCGAGCGGGCCGGGGTTAGCATGGGCTCCGTGATGCGCTTTGCCAAGCGCCTGGGTTACCGGGGCTACAGCGACTTCCGGGATGCTTTGCGGGACGCCTGCAATGCCAGGTCCGGGGCTTCCGAACCGGAGCTTGCCGATCTGGAGGTTCCCACAGACCTGTTTGGAACCCTGGCGGAGGTGGTACAGAGGGATAGCCAGCACCTCCATCGGATGATCCAGGTGGTGGACCACGCGAAGCTCCAACGTGCCGCCGAGATCCTGCTCCAAACCAGGCATCGCCTCATCCTCGGGAGGGGCGTGAGCCACGTCATGGGACTGATCCTGGCCTTCTATCTGACCCAGGCGGGGGTTCCTTGCAGTGCGGCTCTTCCTTCCGACTTCTCCAACCAGGCCGCCAACCTTGATGCCCAGGATCTACTCGTCGCCATCACCTTCCATCCGTACAGCCGGGAGACCGTGGATGCTGCGATCTTCGCCAAGCAGAACGGCGTGACCGTTCTTGGCATATCCGACCGTCCGGATTCTCCCCTCGCGGACTATTCCGACATCCTGATTCCCGTACCGAGCGAGAACCTCCTCTTCAGTTTCAGCCTCACTTCCTTCGCTGCCTTGGCGCACGCCTTCGCCATCGTCCTGGCCGCCCAGGATCAGTCAGGCGTCCTCAAGCGCCTCAAGGCCGCCGATAAGGTGGCCCAGCCGCTTTTCGTAGACCATTGGCTGCCCGTGCAGCCAGGAGCGATCCGGAAGCATAGGGGCAGATCATAAATAAGGGCTGAAGCAGAGTCCGGCGGATCAGACCTACCTCAGAAGCGGTCCCAGAGTCTTCGGGCCAAGTCGCGGCTGCGGGCCGCCAGGGCCCCTTCGTCCACATCGATGGTAAGGCGCTTGCTTTCCATGAGCACCCGCCCAGCACAGATGGTGGTGTCCACCATCGCCTGGGAGATGCCGAAGATCAGATGTCCCAGAACAGTATCGCCATTCAGCGGCGTGGGCGGATGGTAGTCCACTAGGATGATGTCGGCGGCAGCACCTTCCTGGAGGGTGCCCATGGGGAAGCCCCACATGCGGCTAACCAGTTCTGGGTTGCGCACGAAGAGCGTGCTCGCGACTTCCATGAAGCCGCAGCTTGGATTCTCCTGACGGAGATGCTGGACCCACATGGCCACGCGAACCTCCTCCAGCATGTTCACGGTCATGGCATCGGTGCCGAGCCCCACTCGGACGCCTCGTCTCGTGAGTTTGAGCAGGTCCGCAATGCCCACAGCGTTGTTGAGGTTGGACTGCGGGTTGTGAGCCACGAAGGTATCCGTGGCCGCGAGGATGTCGATGTCGGCATCGGTGACGTGGACCGCATGAGCGGCAATGCTCTGCCCACCCAGGAGCCCATGCGCGTGCAGGCGGGCGGCGGGCGTGAGGCCATGCTCCTGAAGGTTGGTTGCCACATCCGAGGCGGCCTCGGCCACATGAACATGGAAGCCGATGCCCAACTCGTGCCCCATGGTTGCGGCCCGATCCAGGGTGGCATCGGAAAGCGTGAAGGCGGCATGGAGACCGAAGAGCGCCCGGAGCATCGGATCTTTGTCTCTGGCGCATCGCCTTGCGAAGGCGGCGTTCTCCTCCAGACCTTCGGTGGCGATGGCCGCGCCGTCCCGGTCCGAGACTTCATAGCAGAGGCAGGCGCGAACTCCCGCGGCCTTGACGGCCTTGGCGATGCGCTCCAGGGAGCCGGTGATAGCGAAGGGACTGGCGTGGTGATCCACCAGGGTCGTGGTGCCCTTGCGGATGGCGTCCAGGAGGATCACCTGGGCACTCATCTCCACGTCATCGAGAGTCAACTGGCGATCCAGGCGCCACCACAGGTTGTCCAGGACCTCCTGAAAATTGGCGCTGGGGGCCATCTTGCCCAGCCCCCGCACCAGGGTGGAGTAGAAGTGCATATGGGCATTCACCAGACCGGGCATGACCACCTGACCACCGGCGTCGACCACCTGGTCGAAGGGGCCGGGAATGACCTCCTTCGGCGAGATCCGGGTGATGTGGCCGTTTTCGATGAGCAGGGCCTGCCCCTCCAGCACCCGGCAGGGGGTACCGAAAGTGATGATCGTTCCGCCGTGGATGAGAATGCGTGAGGACATGGGACCCACCTGTCTTGCCAACGAGCGTTCATGGGCTAGGTTCTTTAAAACCACGAAGACGGAAAGACCACGAAGAAAAGCATTGGCACTGTCAGGCAATTTTTCTTCGGGGTCTTCCTGTCTTCGTGGTGACTCTTTTTCTTGTTTTGTAAATCCGGGTCAGGACGTCGCCACCTGCTCATTGAAGGCCACGGTCAGCTTGTCGAAGTGGGCGGCCTCTTCGGTGAAGAGCTCGCGCCAGTACTCGGGATCCCACTGGGCGCAGATCTCCTCGTAGGTCTTCCCCTGCTGCTCCACCCAGGTGTAGTACTTCAGGTTGTGGATGGCCTTCTTCTCGGGGAAGGTCAG
>CAIYNT010000120.1 GCA_903927605.1 uncultured Holophagaceae bacterium | reverse complement strand
CAGACCCGATTTCCCCATAGCGATCAGTTTGGCCCTCGCCGCTACGGGCTTGTTCAACATCGCATTTCGACGCTGGGCACCGCCGCGCCGACCCACCCGGTCAACCAGGTCCCGCCACCGACGAAATGCTCACTGTTTGGTGAGTTGTGAAACATGGGGTGAGTGACGTCTCCCTAGTGACGCGGTGAGGGCTTCTGCGTAGAAGGGAAATTTGAAGCGCGGGAACAGTCCAGAAGATCAATGGGTCGGATATAAAGCTAGGCTCGTAATCGGCAAGCCAAAAGAGAAAATTAAATTTTCCTTAATGCGGTAATAGTTATTTATTATAATTTAATGACCAATTTATGACAATTTTTTTGATTTTTTAAATATTTGTTAAATATGGTTTTAATGAAATATTTGATTGTAAAATTTTATCATTAATTACATGTTTGACTTCTATGGTGATCTTCAATGCTGACGCTTTTGTGATCTTCGGCACGATGGAGAGCCAGCGGCTCATAAACGGGGCCCAGTGGCAGGTCCGGGCACAAAAAACCCCCGGAAGGACCGGGGGTCAAAGCTCACAAGGCCCTATCCAAGATCATTTCGTGGCAACGTATTTCGCGGCCACCAGATTGTGGATACCCATGTAGACCCCAGAGGAGAGGATGTTCTTGGTCACGAGATCCGCCTTAGACCGATAGGGGCGGTGGGCGATGATCGCGTCTGCATAGGCCTCCGTCATGCCTGGCAGTTTCTTCAACTCGACCTTGCTGGCCCGGTTGAGATCGAGAGCCCTGGCCTCGGCGGCGGCTTTGGCTGCGGCATCGGCCTTGGCCGCGCGCTGTTTCTCCTGGGCCTTGGCCTTCGCCTTGGCGGCTTTCGACGCCTGTGTGGCGCGCTTCCTCTCCAGGAGTTTGGCCTTGGCATCCTTGTCCTGGGCTGCCTGAGAGGTAGGGGTTTTCGGTGCTGGGGCAGCCTCCTCCTGGGCGAAGGCCCCAGTCGCAAAGACTGATCCAATCAAAAAGGTAAAGACAGAATTAACTAGTTTTTTACTCATCATTTATCTCCATGCAACGAGACTATTCTCGGTCGAGCCCTGCCGGGGTGTCAACCTCCACCCACGCAAAGGGACCCGGCAGCCTGGGGGCTTCCGGGTCCCTGCGTGGTGCTGGTGACCGGTGGGGCCCGGCGAACCGGGCCTCAGGGTCAGGCTAGTTGAAGTTCATGTGGACGGCCTTGATGTCCGCAACTGCACCAGAGCCGTGGCAGATCAGGCACTGCTCGTTGCTGACGAGGTTGCCCGTGGGCCAGTCGTACTTGGGAGAGGCCACGGTGCCGACATTGACGGGCGTTCCCAGGGTGTTTCCACCCAGGATGTACCGGTCGCCGTAGAACACGCCACCGTTGTTCCGGAAGTGGGCGACGGCCTGCTGGGTGTCGTGGCAAGCAGAGCAGGCGGCCGTGATCGGCGAAACAACCAGGGAACCAGTGAGGCCGGTGGTCGGAGCCGTCGCAGTTATGGTCTGCGTGGCAATGGAGGACGGGACGTAGGTCCAGGCTCCACCGCTGGCAGCAGGAGCGGTCCAGGCGGCATTAGAGCCGTAGGTCGCTGAAGTGGAGATCCAGGGTGACAGGTAGGCGGTTCCGGGTGTGGAGACCGTGCCGGTCACGGGAATAGCGGGAGGCGTCCAGGTGATGCCAAGGGCGGCAGCCTGAGAAACGCTTTGGGGAATCAAGTAATTGGTGGTGATGCCACCGCTGACCTTCTGGGGAGGATAGGAGGCCGTCGGGGCCGTGGCCAGGGTGCCCTTGGCGACGGTATCCCACAGCATGTTGGGAACCTGGGCGGCGTTGGTGCTGTTGCTGAAATCGTAGGAGCCGGGTACGTGGCAGGCTTCGCAATTGTTCAGGAGACCAGGATAGTCGATATCCCAGAACTGAGAAGCAGCGGCTTCAGGTGTGTAGGGGTTGTCGCGCATGGTGCCGGCATGAAGCGCGTGAACCCAGGTCTTGGTGTTGTAGGAGAAAGCCGTGCCATCCACACCGGTGGTGTTGTGGCAGATGATGCAGCTGGCGCCATCATTGCCGTCGCCGATACCGACGCCGTGGAAATTGCTCGCCGCGTTGACGGCCGTGAAGGCCCCCAAGGTGCCGTGGCAGATGTTGCAAGCGTTGACCTTGATAATGTTGCGGCGGGACATGATGGGAATCTTGCCCGCGCCTGCGCCGGCCACATTCATCATCTGGACGCGGCTGGGAATGATCAGGCCGCCGGTCGGAAGGGCGGTGTAGGCGTTCGCGTTGTAGGTGAAATCCATCTGGGTGAACGGCGTGGAATTGGCCGCCAGGATGTAGCTGGAAATCTGGTTGGGATCAGTCTTGGCTGGGGTGAGATCCGTTTCGGTCAACATACCGAGACCGATGCCCATGGCGACCACGCCCGTGCCGGCGGGCAGCTTGTAGCCCGTGGCGGTGATGGTGTAGGTCGAATTGCCGTTGTCCTTCCAGGTGATTGGGAGGGCAGCGGCGGCCGCAGCGCCGCTCCAGATGCTCTTAAGAGTGGGTGTGGCCCGGTAGTTGTAGTCCGCCGGGACGATGCCATCCTGGGGAAGGCCCGCGATCAGGAAGAATTCAGGAGCGTCGGTCGCGGCACCGAACAGGTTGTTCACGAAAGGCGCGGAGGCCGGGAACATGTCGACCGCCGTGGTGGTGGCGGGGACAGTGGCAGGCTGCGCGTTCAGCGTGATGGCCTTGCCGTCCATCAGGATGCTGAAGGTCAGGCTCGGCACGCCGGTGGCGTCAACCTTGGCAGAGATGAGGTTCCAGCTGATGCTGTGCGCGTTCTTGGGCAGGTTGGCCGTGTTGGTGGCCTGGTAGCTGTAGCTCTGCATGCCGCCGTGGGCGGGAGCGATGTTCTGGCCACTCTGGACGGGCGTCCACACGGGGGTGTGGTAGACGGCGATGGCGGCCGGCGTGTGGCACAGGCTGCAGAGGTGGTCGTCCGTGGTATCGGAGGCGGGCACGTTGCTGCCATGGGTCTTGGTGAAGTCCACGTTGTCGTGGCAGGCGCCACAGGCCAAGCGGCTGGGCACGTTCATCCAGTTGTCGCCCTGGGCCGTCTGGGGCGCCACGGGAGGCGCATCCAGGACTGCGCTCTGGGGCTGGTTGGTGTGGCAGGTCTGGCAGTTGCGGATGTCCTGGGGGTAGCGGACGCCGTTGAGCAGAATGTTGGCGTAGTTGTAGCCCGTGTTGGAGAGGTTTTCACCCATGTGGAGCTGATGAATGAAGTTGGGGAAGTTGCCGAGGGCCAGGCCATTGACCTTGTAGGTAGCGGTGGTGCCGGTAGGTGGCGTGACGACACCGGCGACGACGGTCGAGTTGGCGTTGCCATACTTCCGCTGATCAGTGTGGCAGATCACGCAGAAGTTGGGATCCACGCGGCTGCCGCCGTGGACGACCAGGCGGGTGTGGCAGGCGTTGCAGGCCGCGACGTTCACCACGGTCCGGCTGGTGTCGGTGGCGGCGATGGCCTTGCCGGTGGCCGGAATGAAGTCGTAGATGATGTTGGCAGGATTCAGGATGTTGACGGCAGTGGCGCCGGCGGTGGCATTGGGGGTATTGGTCCCGGTGCCGCGGGCGGAGCCGCCCACCTGGATCGCCACGCGATGGGTCAGGGTGGGCTGGTAGGACACATCGCCCAGATCGGCCTCGACGTTGGGGGCAGTGTAGGTGGCGGCATCCAAGACGGCCTTCACCTGGGTGATGTCGCGGTAGAAGGTGTACGTGTAGGTGCCGTCCGCATGGTCCACCAGGGTGCCGATGTTATCGGTGGTGGGCTTGGTGGGCGCGGCGGCGGCGGTGGTGGTGGGCGAGGAGGTGACGATGTAGTTCACCCACTGGGTGGTGCCGGGACCGGTGCCGGGTACCAGCTTCGCGATGGTGAAGGCGAGGTTGGCATAGCCGGGGTACTTGGCCGTGGCCGACTGGGAGGTGAAGCCCAGGCCGACGACGGGCGTGCCATTGGAGGTCACGCTGAAGTTAACGATGGGCGTGCCCTTGCTGAGATCCACGCTGGAGACAGAACCGCTGAAGGACGTGGCGCCCCACTCGGCCGCCGAGAGGTTGGCGGCATTGATGGTGACCAGGGCGTTGCTGCCGTTGGTGCCGTTGGTGCCATTGGTGCCGTTGGTGCCGTTGGTGCCGTTGGCGCCGTTCTGGCCGGAACTCCCGTTACAACCGATCAGCACGAGGGCGACCGCTGCGGAGGCCAAAAGTCCGCAGAGCTGTTTCAGAGGACGATGCTTCATGTTGCATTCTCCGTTGTGAGGTGGTGAAGCGTGGGTGGACGAAGTGAGGTTGCGTGCTTGTATTGATCAATCAATTGGATGGGGCACCTCCTGTGGACCTGAAGGCCTGATTCGCACCATAGTCTTCAATGAGCCAGGGCCTTGGTGGCAGCGGGGGCAGTGGTGCTTGGAGGAAAGGCATTGGTGTGGCACAGGGTGCCGTTGAAGCAGCCTGGGGGCGTTCCCGCCGGTGCGGGGATGACGGGCTGGATGTCCGAGTTCGCGCCACCCGTGTGGCACTGGGCGCAGGCCGGAGCATTGGCCTGATCGGTCGCGCTGTGGGAGGAATTTACCCAGGTAGGATCATCCCAAGGCTTGGGCGGGTGGGGCGCCGTGGTGTGGCAGGACTTGCAGGAAACGGCGATGCCATCGGTGTAGTTCGGGCCGTGGCACTTCTGGCAGTGGCTCATGCCCGCCATCACTGGGACTGTTGTATCGTTTGTTGCCACCGGCGCGAGCTGGGCGCCATTTCGTCCGTGCTGCATGTGGTCGGCCCAGCCGGCGGGGTGGTCGACACCATTGGCGTGGCAGCTGAAACAGCTCACCTTGGCGATGCCGCCGGCCTGGGCTGGATCCGTCGTGGACCCGTGGCAGCTTCGGCACTGGTCAGGGGTCTGGACGTAGCCGGCGTAGTGGACCTGGATCCAATCCGCCGGGTGCTGGCCCGTCACGGTGCTGAATGAAGGCGCCGGACCGGCCTTGCCGGCGCAGCCCCAGGCAAGCAGTGCGAGGGCCATCGCGAAACAGCTACCAGCCATCCATTTGACTTTGCTCATGGTGTTCCCCTTCGAACTCAGCGGATGACTACCGGTGACAGGCGCGGCACTGATCGTTGTTGGCCCGACCATGGCACCTGTAGCAGGAGGATGGATCCAACCGTCCTTCGATCTTGTGGAGGGTCAGGTAATCGCCCCGGTGCGGCGTGTCGCGGTCGGGACGGTCGGCCAGGCGAGTTGCGGGCTTCATCGGCACCTTGCCGCCGTGGCAATCGACACAGAAAGACGGGGCGTGGCAGGCGGCACAGGTGTTGGGATCCTGGTTGGCCTGGAAGCGGTGCTCCTTCACGAAGGCCGGCGTGTGATCGAAGGTGGCGTAGGCCTTGAGGGACCCCTTGGCCACATCGTTGCTGTGGCACTCGGAGCACAAGGGGCGCCCCGCGCCCAGGCCATCAGGGTGGGTCCGCGCAAAGCTCGTCTCGGGCGACACCAGGCCGCATGCCATCAGCACGCCGAGACCCAGCACGAGGGCTAGAAACTGGAGAACGGTCTTCCGGGCCATCACTGACCTCCCTTCTTAGCGAAGCCGAACCGGTACTCGGCCTTCAGCAATCCCCGGGTTTCATGCTTGGTAACGGGGTTGGTGCCGTAGCTGACATCGCCGGACACCTTGATGTTCGAGGTGGCCTGGAATCCCAGCGAGCCCACGACTTCGTACACATTCCGGAAATCAGCCAAGTAGGGGTTGCCGCTGTCGTAATGCTGGAGGATGCCATCCAGGCTTGCGGTGAAGCGGCCCTTGGTGACCAGGGTCCAGACGCGGGCCTCCGTGTAGCTGAGGCTCAGATACGGCTGAGCGGGATCCACGAACTTCGTGTCCACGGCATTCACCCAGCGCCCCCCAACACCAAACAGGACCGCCTTTTCATTGAAGCTCCAGCGCATCTCGCCGCCGGCGGCGTTGGCATCCCCGAAGGTTTCCCGGTGCATGTGGCGGTAGTCGACCACCGCCTGGAAGTTGGTTTCGGTCGTCCAGGTGACCTTCCCGCCCCAGCCACGGAACATGTCGTTATCGTCCTGCTTGAACAAGGAAGGCAGGTTGGTTCCCGCGAAATAGGCGAAGTAGTTCCGCTCGGCATAATTGCCGGACACGGACACCTGACTGCCCAGCCTCCACGTCGCCGTGTAGTCGTGCTCGGCGATATCGGAGTGCTTCGGGGCTCCTGGGGCGACGTCGGGATGGTTGGCCACGTCGAACACCGTTCGACCCCGGAGGTCGAAGGCACTGGTGGGCGTGAGCAGGAGGTCCAGCCCCAGCTGCCTGCGGGTGTAGTCCACCAGCGAGGGGTGAGGCAGATCCTGGGCCGGCTTGGTTCCGTCCTCAAGGTAGGAGACACCGATCTCGGTGACCTGCGGAAGGCGCCAGGCCAACCGGGTTCCGAAGACGAAATCGTGCTGGAAGTTGTAGTCGGACTGGGCGCCGGGATCCACGGTCTTGAAGAACACGGGCCTCCCGCCGAAGGCCGAAATCGTGAACCCGCCGCGGAGGTCGGTCCGGGCGCTGACACCGTCCACCTGCTCGAAGCCGGTGCTCTGGTTGACCGTGAACCGGCCCGCCTTGATCTCGGCATTCGCCTGGTCGAAGCGGTACTGCAGGTAGCCGTAGTTCAGGTAGCCGCCGGACTTCGAACCATTGAAATTGCTGGCATCAGAGAGATCCGTCCGCCCCCACCCGAACAGGTGCAAGGACAGGTTGTCGGAGCCCAGCTTGTTTGCATCGATCCCCAGATACTGGGTCGCTGGCGTGTAGGTGGCCGCGTCAAAGCCGGGTGTCTTCTGCTTCCACATCTCCGCCATGGTGGTGCCGTAGAGGCTGACCTCCTGGCCCCAGGCAGTGGCTGACATCAGGGTGGCGAGCAGGGCCACATAAGTGCGTCGTTTCATGGTTCGCCTCATCTCGCAATGCGCGGTGCGCTGGGCCGTTCTAGAAGACGAGTGGTGCGTGAAGGCCGAGTCCAGAGATTGTTCCGACGGGATGTGGCGTCATGTGGAGCCTCCTGGAATCGACGAGAGAAGTAGCTGATGTACGGGTCAGGTAACGACACTAGGCCCGAGTTCAATCGACCTCAAGAGAAGGAATGATTTTTCATATATGCCACTATAGTTTTAAAGGTCATGCATAAAATACAATCATGTGTTTTGACTTCAGATTTAAATATATGTTTTCAATTAATTTGATTAATCAATGAATAGTAAAAAAGAACTAGACCATTTGTCAAAATGGCGAGCGGTTTGGGCCGTGTGCGACAAAGTTGTGACTTGGGGCACTGGGAAAGGTTCCCGGGTTTCTTCCATAGCCCTCGGGAACCCGGAAGGCGCCTGTGACACCACGCACACGTCTCCGCCGGGGAGCCTCCGTGTGATCCGTGACACTGACTGGGCTCACCATACTTCTTGGTTTGAAAAGAAGGTGGAGGCTGGCATGGCTCAGAGCACCCTGGCGCTGGGGGTGGAGGCGGTGGGTTGCGCCGCCTTCGATGCCGGCATCAAGGGCGCGTTCGGTTACCCGGGCACGCCATCCACTGAAGGCTTCGAGTATGTCGAAGCCATGATCCATGCCGAGCCCGAGGACCGGGTGGCCCAGTGGGCCGCCAACGAGAAGGTGGCCTACGACCTGGCCCTGGGCGTGAGCTATGCCGGCCACCGCGCTCTGGTGACCATGAAGCATGTGGGCCTGAATGTCGCCATGGACGCCTACACCAACTCGGCCCTGACCGGCGTCCGGGGCGGCCTGGTCCTCCTGGTGGCGGACGATCCGGGCATGCACAGCAGCCAGAACGAGCAGGACAGCCGCCGTCTGGCCAAGTTCGCCTGGCTGCCCGTGCTGGAGCCCAGCACGGTCCAGGAGTGCTACGACTTCACCTGGCGTGCCTTCGATCTATCCGAGACCCTACAGGTGCCGGTGATGGTGCGCCTCGTGACCCGCCTCGCCCACTGCCGCGCCCTGATGGTCCGCCACGGGGTAATGGCTCCCACCGGCCTGGGCTTGGCGCCCAAGGCGACCATCCAGGACTGGGTCCTCATTCCCTCCAATGCCCGCCGTCGCTACCTGGACCTGCTGGCCAAACAGCCGCGCATGGTCGAGGAACTGTCCTCCATGAACCGTTTGGTGGCCGGCAGCGGCCGCCGGGGCGTGGCCGTGGCGGGCATGGGCCGCGCCTATTTCCAGCAGCTGGCTCTGGAACATCCTGAACTGAACGTGATGCCCCGCCTGGAAGTGGCCGCCTACCCGATGGATCCGGGACTGGAGCCGGCCTTCCTCGCCCAGGTGGACGAGGTCTTCGTGTTTGAAGAGGACTACCCGGTGCTGGAGGAACGGCTGACGTTCCAGAGGGCCGGGAAGATCCACGGACGACTGGATGGCTCGCTTCCGCGCACCGGTGAGCTGACGCCACGCCTACTCAAGAATGCCCTTGGGCTGGTCACGGTCGAGGGCCAGGCGGCCAGTTCCCTGGATCTGCCGATCCGGGCCCCGCGCTTCTGCGACGGCTGTGGCCATGTGGATGCCTACGAAGCCCTGCAGGAAGCCCTGCGCAACCTGTGCGTGCCCGATGCCCGCGTCTTCGGCGACATCGGCTGCTATACGCTGGCCGCCCAGGAACCCATGGGGGCGATCCATGCCGTGGTCGAGATGGGGGCCAGCATCAGCATGGCTGTGGGCGCGGCAATGGCCGGCCAGTCACCTTCGGTCGCCGTCCTCGGCGACTCCACCTTCGGCCACAGTGGCCTGCCCGCCCTGCTCACCGCCGCCGATTCCGGCGTGAACGTCACGATCCTCATCCTCGACAACCGGGTGGTGGGTATGACGGGCCAGCAGCCCAGCCAAGCCCTCGACCAGGTGGAGCGCATGGTGCTCGGCATGGGCATTCCCGAGGCCCAGCTCCAGGTGCTGACGCCCTTGCCGAAACAGCATGAGGCCAATGTGAAGGCCTTGGAGTCGGCGCTGCGACATCCCGGTCCTTCGGTGGTCGTCTTCCGGCGGGAGTGCGTCCAGTCCCTCCGTCGGGGCGTACTGAAGGATCACGACCGCGAACTGAAGGCCTGCGCGAAGCAGACCGGTTGCACCCCAGAGGTCCGCCCATGACCGCTCCCCGCATCCATGGCATCGTCCTTTCAGGCGTCGGTGGCCAGGGCGTGCTCTCCCTCGCCCAGATTGTCCTTGAGGCCCTCCGCCGCAGCGGTCTCCATGCCCTGCAGTCCGAAATCCACGGGATGAGCCAGCGCGGGGGCAGCGTCCATGCCCAGGTCTGCTTTTCCGACATGCCCCTTACGTCACCCATCATCGATGAGGGCTGCGCCGACCTGCTCATCGCCCTCGAACCCCTGGAAGCCCTGCGCTATGTCGCCATGCTGCGGCTGAACGGCCAGCTGGTGGTCTCCGAGGAACCCCAGACGGACATGGAGGGCTATCCGCCCCTGGATGATGTGTACGCCGCCCTGAAACGCGTGCGTGGCTGCCACCTCGTAGACACCGAGGAGCTGGCCCGACGGCTGAGTCACCGGCAGGCGGGTGGCATGGCTTTGTTGGGTATGGCCTCGACCTTCCTGCCCGTGTCCGATGAGGTCTGGCATGAGGTCATCACCCAGCGCTTTGAAGCCAAGGGCGCCCGCGTCCTGGAGAAGAACCTCGAAGCCTTTCAGGCGGGGCGTGGCCTGGTCCACGACCCAGTAGGTGTCTGACGTGCACACGCCCTCGGGATTCCTCCATGAGGGGCGGGCCTACGGCCTGCTCGCCGCTGCGGGCCTGCGGGTGCCACGCCACGGCTTTCTGGAAGCGACCAGCCTGCCTTTCGCCCCTGGCGAACCCATCGTGCTGAAGGGCATCGCGGATCAGCTCTGGCACAAGTCCGACCGGGGCGCGGTGCATTTCGGGACCTTTGACCTTGAAGCCCTGAAGGCTGAGGCCACGGCCATGCAACTGCGGGTGCCGGAGCATCCCTGGATCGGGGGCCTCGTCTGCGAGAGGGTGGCCTTCAAACGTCTCTCAGGACTGCCCACGGAGGCCCTCGTTTCCCTCAAGCGGGACCCCGACGCTGGCTGGCTCGTCGTGTGCGGTATCGGTGGCCTCCAGGCCGATGCATGGGCGGCCCTGGCACCGCCCATGCTCTGGCCCATCGCTCTGATGACGCCGGAACAGGCCCTGGATGATCTCCGCGTCCACTGGCTGGGACGCACCTGGCTCGGCTATCAGCGAGGTACGGAAGCACTCACTGACGAGGCGAAGCTCCTGGCCTTCCTCCAGGGACTCTGGCGCGCAGCCGAGGGGCTGGAGCGGGAAGGCGTCAGTCTGCTTGAGCTAAATCCCATCGTGCTGGACAGCGAAGGCCTGCCCACGGCCCTGGATGGCGTCGGCACCCTGGACGGTTCCATCGCGGCGACTGTCGCGACCCCCGACCCCGCCTGGTACCAGGCCCTGCTCGGCCCCCACAACCTTGTGATCGCGGGCGTCTCCAGCCGCGATGGCACCGTGGGCCGCATCATCCTGGAGAACATCCGCAAGTCCAGCCTACCTGCGAGTGCCCTGCGCCTCATCAAGCCAGGAACTCCGGAATTCCTGGGCCTGCCCTGCCTGGCTTCGGTAGCAGAATTAGCCGAGGCGCCCACTGACCAGCTCATTCTCTCCCTCCCCGCCCACCAGACGCTGGAGGCCGTGGAACAACTCTGCCGCCAGGGCGGCGGTGCCACCGTGGTCTACCTGGTGGCGGGCGGATTGGGCGATGGCGCCGACTCCGAAGGGCTCGGCAAACGTCTGGTGGCCTGCCTCGACGAGCATCGTCGCGCCGGCAAGTGGACTCCAGCCATCGTGGGACCCAATGGCCTCGGACTCTTCAGCCCTGATCAGGCCCTCAACACGTTCTTCATCCCCGACGTGAAACTGCCGCTCGCAGCCAAACCCGGACACGTCGCGCTGGTGAGCCAGAGCGGCGCCTTCCTCATCACGCGCCTGAGCCGCCGCACTGAATTGGGCCTGCGGGCCGCCGTGGCCATCGGCAACCAGATGGACCTGCGCTGCTCGGATTTCCTGAAGGGGTTTGGCGGTGATCCCGCTGTGCAGGTGGTGGGCGCGTATCTGGAGGGCTTTGCGCCCGGCGATCTCCACACCACCGCCCAAGCCGCCCGAGCCCTCCGTGAATCCGGCCGCCGTGTGTTGTTCTACAAGGGGGGGCGCAGCCAAGAGGGCATGGCCGCCGCCAGCAGCCACACCGGAGCCCTGGCAGGCGATCACGCCCTGCAGGCCAGCGTCCTGCGCCGGGCGGGCGTGCTGCTTGCGGAGCGCATGGAGGCCTTCGACGCGGCCCTGGCCTGGCTGGGCGTCTATCCCAAAGGACGACCGGCTTCTGTGGCCATCATGACCAACGCAGGCTTCGAGTCCGTGGCCTCCGCTGACCTGCTCAGTGGCCCCTTCCACGGATCCAAGCTGACGGAAGCAGAAACTGCGGCCCTGACAGCCACCATTATGACACATGGTCTCATCGGCCTCGTCAGTCCGCGCCTGCCCCTGGATCTCACGCCCATGGCCGACGAGGCCGCCTACCTGGCCTCGGCGCGCCTGTTGCTGAATACGGAGGCCGATGTGGTGGTGGTGGGCCTGGTACCCCTCACCAAGCGCCTGGATACTTCCGACCCGGCGATCTATGGCCCCTTCGCCACCGCCCTGGCCTCCCTGGCCCGCACCAGCGGCAAGTGGGTGGGTGTGGCCGTCGAGGGTGGAGTCCTCTACGACGTCTACCGCCAAGCACTGCGCGAGGCGGGGCTCCCCGTGTTCCTGACCATGGAGGAAGCCCTGGAAGGACTGCGCCTGATCGCGTCTGAACCGGAGGTGTGACCGAACGCACGGCATGTGCGGATGATCGGGGTCAGACTGAATTTCGGATATTAGACACTGAAATGTCAAAGATACTTCCACCCCTGTGCAGTCTCCTCCCGGTCGAACATGGCAGCTGGTTCATGCTCGGCTTTCCGATGGCCTTGGGGCTGGCACTTCGCCCCAGCCTTGCAGGGCTCTGTCTGGGCCTCGCTGCACTCTCCCTCTTCCTTGGCCGCCCAGCCCTTCGGCGCCACCTCAACGGACCGAAGGATTCAACTCAATTCCATGCCCTCCTTCTGCTCGGGAGCACTGCAGCGGCCTTTGGAATCAGCACACTCATCCTTTCAGATTCTCGATTCCTGATCCCGTTGGCCTGTGTGTCACCTTTGATCCTGCTTGCGCTGCGGGCTGACGTGGAACGCGCTGTGCGGACCCTGACGGTGGAGTTGGCCGCGCAGGCCTCCTTTTCGGGACTGGCCGCCGCCATGGTCCTCGCCGGCGGAGGCCCCTTTCCCCAGGCTGGCCGAGCCTGGCTGTTCGCCACCCTCCTGGGAAGCGCCAACCTGGTCCATGTACGCCGCTTCCTGGGACACGCCCACCGCCTCGATGCCCAGGAACTCACCCATCGCAGGATCCTCGTCCACGTTCTCCACCTCTTGCTCACCGGTATCTCCGCGGTCCTCCTCGCCACGAGGGGCCTTCCGGGAATCCTGTGGATAGGTTGGACCCTTCTGCTCTATCTGCGCGCCCTGCTGCCCCACCGGTCGATCCCCGCACGAACACTGGGCTGGCGAGAGGGGGGCCTGAGCGCGGTCGGACTTGTCCTGCTCTGGCGTGCCCTGGTCTGACTCTGATCGGTCACAATGGGGCTGGACTCTGAAATCGAAGCCCGTGATCCTCGAATCAGAAAAAGGACTCTGGAATGCTCTTCTCCACTGCCACCGGCTATGCTCTGCGCGCCCTAGCGGTCCTTCCCGAGGACGGGACCTTCAGTCTGGCGAAGAACCTTGCTTCCAAGCTGGAACTCCCAGGTCCCTATCTCGCCAAGATCCTCCAGGGCCTCGTGCAGGCGAACATCCTCGAATCCGTGCGAGGACCCAAGGGTGGATTCAGGCTTACGCGCCCTTCCCATCGCATCACCGTGGGTGAAGTGGTGGCAGCCATGGAAGGCCCTGAGGCCATGGAAGGCTGCATCATGGGCTTTCCCGCTTGCGGCGGTGATCATCCCTGCCCCCTCCATGATGCCTGGAGTGCAGTGAAGGCCCAGGTGACCACCTCCATGACCGAAGCTACCATCCGCGATCTCCAGCTCATGGATCTCCGGCACCAGAAAGAAGCCGAGGGGCAGCGCTCCCATCGAGGCTGAGCCGAGCAGAGTAAGCCGCTGTTCAAAATCGACTCATTCGCACCAACGACAAGGGCGGCATATGAGGCCATAACGAAACAACCAGAAAAGCACTGGTTATTTTGAAACGCCCTCTAAGATCAACACCATGGCCATGAGCTGCGACCACCCGGACCTGCTGCCTCTGGACGAGGCCCTGCGGCGCCTGTGGGAGGCCCTGCCGACACCCACCCTGACCGAGGTCCGAGCTAAAAGGGATGACCCGGCCACTGACCGGGCGAGCATGGATGGTGTGGCCCTGCGGGCCTCGGAAGGGTGCGCGCCGCGACGGGTTCTGGGTACCCTTTTCGCCGGCCAGAACCCCACCGACTTCGCCGTGGCGCCCGGCACCGCCGTTCGCATCATGACGGGCGCAGCGATGCCGCCCGGGGCCGATGCCGTCGTGCCCGTGGAACAGCTGCAGACCTCCGGAACCACGACCACCCCTTTGATCGACCCAAGCCCCCGCGACCACGTGAATGTCCGCGGCTGCCTGGCCAGGGCTGGAGACAGGTTGCTGGCCGAGGGTGCGCCCATCAACGCCACCCGGGTGGCCCTGCTGGCCCAGGAAGGCCATGCCATTCCAACCTGCCATCGCATCCGGGTCGGCGTAGCCTCCACCGGCGATGAAATCGTTTCTGATCCCGCGCCCTATCAGATCCGCGATTCCAATGGGCCCATGCTCCTGGCCCTTGCAAGGGGTCTCGGTGCCGAGGCGGAACTCCGTGCTCCGCTGCCCGATGACCCTCTCGCCCTGGCGAGCGCGCTGAGCGATCCCGGGGACATTCGTATCCTGCTCACCTCCGGGGGTGTGAGCATGGGCGACCACGACCATTTGCCCGCGGTTCTGCAGGATCTCGGGGCCAGGATCCTCTTCCACCGCATCCGCCTCAAGCCCGGCAAACCCATGCTGGCGGCCCTGCTTGGAGACCTGCTGGTGCTGGGCTTGCCGGGAAACCCCGTATCGGCCTACGTCAATGCCCTGTTGTTCCTTCCGCAGGCCCTGGCCCGGCTCGAAGGGCGCATCGCGCCCGATCCCTGGCGCATGGGAAGACTGACTGCAGCCGTGAAGCACAGGGGCGACCGTCCCCTGCTGCATCCCTGCCGACTGGTGGAAGGTCGGCTTGAACCACTGCCCGGCAAGGGCTCCGCCGACCTCATCACCCTCGCGCAGGCCGACGCCTTCGCCTGGATCGACCCCCCCGGCCAGGAGGCCGGGGCCAAGGTCCGTTATCTCACTATCGTATAACCCTTCTCCAAGAGTGCCTTCGGCACTTTTGGAGAAAGAACGAGATCTTTTCCTAGCTCCGAA
This sequence comes from uncultured Holophagaceae bacterium, assembly GCA_903927605.1. Next base: position 8,167 of record CAIYNT010000120.1, on the reverse strand, counting down.
AACGCGCAGCGTTTTTGGAGCAGTGGCTCACCCTTTCGCGTACCGCTGCAATTTCCCCAGATCCAGGATACGCACCACGGGGAAGGTGCTCTGGATGAGGCTGAGGTCCGTAAGCAGGCGCAGGGCCCGGCTGAAGGCCTCTCGGCTGGCTCCGATGCACTGGGCCAAATCCTCCTGGGTCTCCTGGAACTCCACCAGGGACCGCATGGGATTCGATTCGTGGGCCTCCAGGAGCAGCTGAGCCACACGCTCGGGAACACTGTGCAGGCTGAGCGTCTCCACTAGGGTCACCAGGTGGCGCACCTTGGCGGTGAAATGGTGAATGATCATTTCCGCCACTTCCGGATGCCGATGTACGATCTGGCGTAGCGGTGCGGAGGGGATGAGCCAGCACTCGGTCTCACCATGGGCTTCGGAGCTGGATGGGGTGGGTGCGCCGTCGAAGACGGGGACCTCTCCCACGCAGTCGCCCACCTTCAGGAACTGCAGTACCTGAACCCGCCCCCGGCCATCGGTGCGGAAGACCTTCAGCCCGCCCTTGACCACCACGTACACGCCCGGAACCTGATCGCCCTGCGTGTAGAGCCGGGCGCCATCAGGGAAACGGCGGAGCTCAGCGATGCTAGCCAGTTCTTCGGCCGCGTTCATCGGGAGCCCGGCCAGGAACTCGATCCTTCTCAGGTTGAGGACAGCTTGAGGCATGAGGCTCCACCGGGTGATTCAGACTGTTATCTCATATTTTCGGCCCGATTGTGACCGCGGTCACGCTCTCGGGAACCAGGAGACCAGTACTTTAGCGCGCAGTTGGATTTTCGTCTGGAGAAATTTGCACAAGACAAGACCCCGGCGGCATCTGCCCACCGGGGTCTTTGGTCTGACCACTTTCAATTGACCAGGCGGCTATTTGACTCGTTCCATGAAGGTGCGATCCACCGTGTTCACCCGAATCTTCTGCCCCGCCTCCATGTACGGAGGCACGCCCACGGTGATGCCGTTGTCCAGCTTGGCGGGCTTGTAGGAACCTGTGGCGTTGGCGTTTTTCATGACGGGATCGGTCTCTACGATCTCCAGCACCACGCTGGGGGGCAGGGTCGCACCCATGGGCTGGCCCTCGTAGAACTCGATCTCCACCTGCATGTTGGGTTCGAGGAACACCATGTCGTCGCCGAGAATTTCCTTGCTGACTTCGATCTGCTCGTAGGTCTCGTTGTTCATGAAGACGAGGTTGTTGCCGTCCTCGTAGAGGAATTCCAGCACATGCTGCTCGAGGCTGGCCTTGTCCACCTTGTCGGAGCTGCCGAAGCGGTTCTCCCGGTTGATGCCGTCCTTGAGGCGCTTCATCTTCACCTGGACCCGGGCGGGCAGGTTGCCGGGGGTCTGGTGCTCGGTGCTGATGACGCGGCAGAGCTCGTTCTCGAAATTGACGATCATCCCGGCGCGGACCTGGGTGGCGAGGATCAGTGGCATGGGAATCTCCCTAAGGAAGGATATTGAGGACTGGGGGGAAGAAGAAAAGGCCCCGATCACGATCAGGGCCTTGGCTTCGAGTGGTGGGCGTACCAGGATTCGAACCTGGGACTTCTACCGTGTGAAGGTAGCACTCTACCGCTGAGTTATACGCCCACGGCCGATCAGAATACCCCAGGACAGGGGCCTTTCCAAGTCTGAATCACCCGGCGGTCAGCGCCCGGCGAAGGGTCTGCGCCAAGCGGGGAGCTTCGGCGGCGCGCATGCCACAGAGCCCCACCCGCAGGCCTTCGGGAAGGGGCACGGTGAAGACACCATCGCCCTTCATCCGGAGACAGGCCGCCTCGGGGTCGGCCACTGGCACACAGACGAAAAATCCACCTGTCCAGCGGAGCGCTTCCATGTCTTCGGCGACCAGGGCCTCGTCCAGCGCGGTCGCCCGCGCAGCCAACATGTCCGACCAGTGGCGATGCTCCGCCGCCAATCTTGCCTGGGCCTTTCCATCCCTCTCCAGCCTCAGCAGCAGGGCCTGCGGCGCCTTCGCACAGTTGGACCAGGTGCCCCGACAGGACTGAGTCAACGCTGCCTGAAGCGCCGGATCCTCGCTCCAGGGAAACGCCAAGGCACCGCACCGCCCGCCATAGAGGGTCATGGACTTGGAAAGCGACAGGCAGGCGCCCACCAGCACGCGCCCTTCGGCACCCAGGGCCGCATAGTCGCTCAGCGCGGCAGCCACGGCCGCGGGCTCCCGCGTGTAGTCAAGGTAGGCGAAATCCAGTAACAGCGTGATGGGACCGAGCGCGGAGACCTCGCGCAATAGACCAACCAGTGCGGCACGATCCGAGGAAGCAAGGCTACGGCCCGTGGGGTTGTGGCAGGGGTCGTTGAGCCACAACAGAATCCGGCCCTGATCCCTCATCAGGGATCGCAGTGCCGCCCCCCATGCATCCGTATCCAGGGGCTCGCCCGCTCCGGGCCAGGGCGCCGTGGCCAGGCCCATTCCGTTCTCGGCGGCCAGAGTGGCGTAGGGTCCCCAGAAGGGCGCCGTGGTGAGCACCCTCTGCCCCGGTTCGAGGAAATTCCTCAGAGACAAGCCAAGTGCGCCGCTCCCGCCCGGCGTGGTGCAGGCGGCTCCCGTCGTGTCGAGCCTGGGCCAGTGCCTCCGCACCAGCGCCTTGAGAAACAGCGGATCGCCCGCGATGGGTGCGTAGGGCGCGACCTCCAGAGCCGTCAATTCGCGCCAGAGGTCCATCACGGAATCCAGCACCACCAGCTGGCCCGAATCATCCAGAAGGGCGCCCACCGTGGCATTGAGGATGGATTCACCGGTGGCACGCCGGGCCTGCGCCTCGGTGTTCAGGGCGAAAATGGGATCGTCCGCAGGAAAGGCGCGCCGGGAAGGGATCAGCTGTCGAGTCATGCCTCTGGATTATGGGGCAACCGCCACCCCAGCGCGCCACCTGTCCCGATCTGGCCCTACTTCAATGCTGGAGGGTTGGCCCTGGCCCAACGGAGGAAGGCGGCCGCCTGACCCGCAAGGCCGCCCCCGGCCTGGGCCCAGGAGAAGGTGCGGAGGATGCTCAGATCCGGCAGTGGAATCACCGCCAGGCCCCCTCGGGCCACCTCCCGCTGGATGCTCCACCGGGACAGGAACCCGATGCCCAGACCGAGCAGTACACAGGATTTGATGGCCTCGGTGTCCCCCACCACCAGGTCTGAGTCCCGCGGCGCCCGCACCACCCGCATCTTCCGCAGGGCCCGCTCCACCACCACCCGGGTGCCTGAGCCCGGTTCCCGCCAGATCAGGGGCACCACCGCCAAGTCCGCCGCGGTCCGCACCCCGGCGAGAGCTGCTGGGGCCCGGACCGCCCTGACCGCGACCAGCTCATCCCGGAGGTAGGGCTGCAGCGAGAGCCCCGGCGCTCGGGTCAGGCCTTCCACCAGGGCGAGAGGGATGCGCCCCTCCCGCAGCCAGGTGAGCACCTCATCGGTGTTGCCCACCTCCAGGGCCAGGGGGCTCGGCTGGTGGGCCGTAAGGAAGCCGCGAAGCACCTCGGGAAGGACATAGGCCGCAGCGGTAGTGCTCGCACCGAGGCACAGCCCGCCCCAAGCCCGCTGTTCCGCCCGGACCTGTTCTCCGGCCTCTTCCAGAAGGCGGTGGACCCTTCGGGCGTAATCCAGCAGCAGCCGCCCCGTGTCGGTCAGCTCCACCCCCGAGGCGTGGCGGGTGAACAGGGGGCGGCCGACCTCGGCCTCCAGTTGGCGGATCTGGGCGGTCACGGCCGGCTGGGAGAGATTCAGACTCCGGGCAGCGGCAGAGACTCGACCCGCCTGGGCCACCACCCGGAAGGTTTCCAGTCTGCGGGGATCAAGGTCGGGGAGCATGGGTCATCCATCAATTATTTTGATGATATATCTAATAATACGATTATTTTTTTGAATGACTCTCCCCTACTCTTCTTCCTCATGAGCCAAGCCACCCCCCGCACCTCAACTCTGGCCACCCCACTCCTGATCCTGGGGGCCCTCTTGGCGCTGACACCCATGGTCTCCGCGGCCGTGGCCCTGATCGCCGGGGCCGCCATCGCCCTGCTGCTCGGGAACCCCATTCATGCGCATACCCACCGTTGGACGCACCGTCTCCTGCCCCTGGCCGTGGTGGGCCTGGGCGCCGAGATGAACCTGGGCACCGTGGCCCGAGTCGGGCTCCATGGCCTGGGCTATACGGCCGTCAGCCTGTCCCTGGTCATGGGCCTGGGCCTCCTGTTGGGCAAGTACCTCAAGGTGGATCGCGATGCAGGTCTGCTGATCAGCATCGGCACCGCCATTTGCGGAGGCAGCGCCATCGCGGCGGCGGCCCCCGTCCTGCGCGCCCGTCCTCATCAAGTGTCCGTGGCCCTGGCCACCGTATTCCTTCTCAATGCCGTGGCCCTGGTGGTCTTTCCGCCCCTCGGACATATGGCCCACCTGGGCCAGGAGCCCTTTGGCCTCTGGGCGGCCTTGGCCATCCACGACACCAGCTCGGTGGTGGGCGCCGGTCTGGCCTATGGATCCAGAGCCCTGGAGGTGGCCACTACGGTGAAACTGGCCCGGGCTCTCTGGATCGTGCCCATGACCCTGGGCCTTGGCTACATGATGGCCAGCCGCCGCCGGAAGGCCGCACTGGCTGGAGGGGAACCCGAAGCCGAGGATGCCCTCCCCGTGAAGAAGCCCTGGTTCATCGGGGGCTTCCTCCTCATGGCCGCTCTGGTGACCTGGGTCCCGGCCTTGCACACCGCCGGTCATTACGTCGCCACGGGCGCCCACCATGTCCTGGTCCTGACCCTCTTCCTCATTGGTGCCGGCCTCAGCCGTGAGGCCCTGAAGACCGTGGGCTTCCGGCCCTTCCTGCAGGGCCTGCTGCTGTGGCTGCTGGTGGGTTCGCTGGGGCTGGGGGCGGTGAAATTGGGCCTGCTCTCCGTCGGGTAGACTTCCCGTCTGGAGTGTCTATGATCCGCCCCTTTCAAGGCATGGTTCCCAAGCTCGGTTCGCGGGTGTTCGTGCCGGACAGCGCCCTCATCCTCGGCGACGTGACCCTCGGTGACGACGCCAGCATCTGGTTCAACTGCGCCATCCGGGGTGACGTGAACTGGATCCGCATCGGCGCCCGCACCAACATCCAGGACGCCTGCTGCCTACACGTCACCAATGAGAAGTGGCCGTTGCTCATCGAAGACGAGGTGAGCATCGCCCATAACGTGATGCTGCATGGCTGCACCATCCGGAAGGGCGCCCTCATCGGCATGAGTACCACCATCATGGACGGGGCCGAGATCGGCGAAGGCTGCCTGGTGGCCGCGGGGAGCCTGGTGCGCGAAGGCTTCAAGGCCGCCCCCCACAGCCTCGTCGCCGGCTGGCCCGCCACCACCAAGGGGCCGCTCAGCGACGGCCAGCGCAAGCTCCTGGGCAGCGTCTGGGCCCGCTATGTGCGCTACAAAGAAGCCTACTTCGCGGACGGCTGGCCCAGGGCCGAGGCGCCGGCCATTGAAGACCCCCGACCGGGTTTCGCCGAAGGGCATCCCTATCCTTGACCGCGAAGCCCAGCCGGGTGGCGAGGGACGCGGCAATGCCGCGTTCCGAGCCGGGTACCCGGCGGGCTGAGCATCACCATCGGGTTGGCCCTCACAGTCACTACCGAGCACCCGGCAAGGGGGCCATGGCTCCCCGCCGCCGGTAACCCCTTCCCCATCCCTTGCGAGCACGGTTAGACTCACCGGATCATGTCCCCCCTGCTGATCCTCCGCGTCCACGCTGATCTGCGCCTTGGGCTGGGCCATGTGGCCCGAGCGCTTGCCATCCAGGAGGCTTGGCGTGCCCAGGGCGGTCAGGCCTGCATCGCCATCACGGGGGACGAGCGGGCGCGGCGTGTGGGTGGCGGCACCCACCCCTTCCTCGATGGGCCCCTGCCCTGCGAGGCGAGATACCTCGGCGAGGATCTACACACAGCGCTACCGGCGGACCTCAAATCCCAGGCATCGGTGGTGCTGGTGGATCAGTGGGATACCAGTGCCGCCTTCCTTCAGGCCCTTCGCCCCTTGAAGGTCGCCGTGCTGGAGGACGACACGGACGCCCACGAGACGGCAGACCTGCTCTTCCAGCCCTTCCTGGAAGGCGTCCGCTGGCCGGATCACCCGGTGAAAGTGGTGAATGGCCACAAAGTGCGTCCCTTCGAGACGACTTCCGGTGCCTGCCGAGTGCTGCGGGGATCCAGTTTCATCGTGGTGGACAAGACGGCCCTAGCTCTCAGGCCCAAGCGGATGCCACTCCAACCCCTGGCGGTCCACAAACTGCTGGTCACCTTTGGCGGCAGTGACGGACCGAACCTGGCCCAGAAGGCCTTCGACACCCTCGCCCGCCTCGCTGCCGAGGATCGCTGGCGTGGCGCCTGTACTGTGCTCGCCCCCAACGGCATCCAGGGCGACCCCTTCCCGGGCTGCACCGTGGTTCCCGGCATTCCAGGGCTCACCCGCCGCATGCCAGGCTTCGATGCCATCTGGTGCTCGGCCGGCGTAACCCTCGCCGAAGCCCTCTGCATGGGCATTCCCGCCACCGTGTGGGGCCAGAACGAACGGCAGCACGGCATCCTGTCCGACCTGGCCATAGCCAATGGCTGCTTTGACCTGGGTGTGGGGCCCGAGGCCGACCTCGACATGGTGCGGGAAGCCCTGGCCCAGTGGCTGGGCCCCGAAGGTCAGGACAACCGCCAGGAGCAGGTGCGCGATGGTCTGGCGCTGGTGGATGGCATGGCCGCATCGCGCATCGCTCAGGAACTATGGCGGCTGGCTCAGGCCTCGGCCTGAAATCCCGGCTTGACCCTTCGGCCTCTTAACGATAGGCTTTTCCTTCTGTGGATTCGCCGCCCCTGAGGTGGTGTCTTTGCAGCGCAAGCGTGATTCCGGAGCAGGCCATGAGCACGTACTTCCCGAAAGCCAATGATCTCAAGCGCCAGTGGTTTCTGGTGGATGCCACCGGGATTCCCGTGGGCCGTCTGAGCACCGCCGTGGCGGATGTCCTGTCTGGCAAGAACAAGCCGACCTGGACGCCCTTTCTCGACACCGGCGACCACGTCATCGTCATCAATGCCGAGAAGGCGGTCCTGACTGGCAAGAAGGGTGTGCAGAAGATGTACCGCCGCACCACCACCCAGCCGGGTTCCATGAAGGAAGTCCGCGCCGAAGTCATGAAGACCACTTTCCCCGAGCGCATCATCGAGAGCGCGGTCAAGGGCATGCTGCCCAAGGGCCCCCTCGGCCGGGCGATGTACCGCAAGCTCAAGGTCTATGCGGGCCCCGAGCATGAGCAGTCCGCCCAGCAGCCCCAGATCATGACCATCCAGAAGTAAGAGCGAGGACCCCATGGCCATTTCCCAGAACTACGGAACCGGTCGCCGCAAGAGCGCGGCCGCTCGCGCCTTCCTGCGCCCCGGCACCGGCAAGATCACCGTCAATGGCCGCAGCCTCGAGCACTATTTCCCGAATGCCGTGCTCCGCATGATGGTCCACCAGCCCCTGGTGCTGGCCGATCTCGACGGCAAGTTCGACATGATCATCAGCGTGTGCGGCGGCGGCCCCGCCGGTCAGGCCTCGGCCATCCGCATGGGCATCTCCCGCGCACTGCTGGGCTACAACGAGCAGCTCAAGTCCCTTCTACGCGGCGCCGGCCTCCTGACCCGCGACCCCCGCATGAAGGAACGCAAGAAGCCCGGTCGCAGGGCCGCGCGCCGTCGCTTCCAGTTCAGCAAGCGCTAGTCCTTCTCAGGAAGGGGGAGCCATCTGGTTCCCCCTTCCGTTTTCCCGGTCCGTGTCCCACGGACGATTCGGGCGAAGGGATCCAACCCGACGCCTTTCATCCCACCCGCGGCGCCTTCGCCGCTTGACCAGGGAGGCCAGCATGGCTGCCATCCAGATGAAGGAACTCCTCGAGGCCGGTGCCCACTTCGGACACCAGACCAAGCGTTGGAACCCCAAGATGAAGAAGTACATCTTCGGGGCCCGCAACAGCATCTACATCATCGACCTGCAGAAGACCCTGCGCCTCTGGAACACCGCCGCCAACTTCCTGACCAAGGCCGCCAGCGAGGGAAAGAACTTCCTCTTCGTGGCCACCAAGCCCCAGGCCCAGGACCTCATCGCTGAGCAGGCCGGCCGCTGCGGCGCCTTCT
>CAIYNT010000119.1 GCA_903927605.1 uncultured Holophagaceae bacterium | reverse complement strand
GAACTTAGTACACCACCTACAGGACACATTCACCTTCAGGGTGGTCACAAGCGCCTTTGATCTAAACGAATCCACCCCTTACCCGCCAGAGGAGCAGGCCCGCGCGGTAGCTTCGGAGGGCTACGAGATTGCCTACCTTCCCCGGGGGTGTGCCCAAGCAGCCGGACTGTGGAGGCAGATGCGGGAGCCCTGGGACGCCCTTTACCTTAACAGTTCCTTCTCGCCCTACTATTCCATCCTTCCCCTGATATTCCGACGGCTGATGCGGAAGACCGGCCGACCTGCCATCGTCGCTCCTCGAGGCGAACTCATGGCGGGGGCGTTGCAGAGCCATCCGAGGAAGTTGCGGAAGAAGAAACTATTCCTCGCCTGGGCACGGTGGAGCGGGCACTTCGCAGGGGTGGTGTTCCATGCCACCAGCCAGGAAGAGGCGGACGGCATCCAGGCCCTGGGCTTAGGCCAAGCCGACATCGTGCTAGCGCCGGACCTGCCGCCTACTCTAGGAACTGAAGTAGACCGAGGGCAGCCTAAGATCTCCACCGCCCTGCGGATCGTGTTCGTATCTCGCATCGACCCAAAAAAGAACCTGCATTTCATCCTGGAAACCCTGACTAGGGTGAAGTCCTCGCTTGAACTGGATATCGTCGGACCGGTGGCCGATGAAGGCTACTGGTCTCACTGCCAGGAACTCATCCGGCAGTTGCCGGGTCATGTGCAGGTTCGTTACTTGGGCTCGGTTCCTCACCACAGGATTCTGGAGGTGTTTCGGGACCATGATTGCTTTTTCTTCCCTACTCACGCGGAGAACAATGGTTATGTGATCCTTGAGTCCTTGCTGGCGGGCTGTCCGGTTCTTCTCAGCGACCGCACCCCATGGCGAGGTCTACGGGAGCGTGGCGCCGGGTTTGACCTTCCGCTGGAGCAACCGGAGGTGTTCCTCGAAGCCCTCGAGACCTTGGCGGCTCTTTCCCCAGAGGCTCATGCGGCCATGCGAGAGGCCGCCCAAGCTTATGGAAGGGCCTGCCTCGAGGCTTCCGAGGATGTGGCATCCACCCGCGCCATGTTTAAAGGGGTCATGCATTGAAGATTCTGGTAGTCACCCCGGTATTTTGGCCAGAGGCGTTCCGAATCAATGATCTGGTTCAGGCCTGGGTGGAGCAGGGACACGAGGTGGAAGTACTGACTGGCAGACCTAATTATCCCCATGCCAGCCAATTTCCGGACCATTCCTGGCATGGGCCACTCACTGAGAAGGCTCTAGGGGCTCGTATCCTTCGGGTACCGGTCTTTCCGCGAGGGCAGGCTAGGGCGTATGAACTTGGCCTGCACTATATGAGTTTCGTCATATTGGGCAGCCTCCGTTTACTCCTGCATCGTAGCGCGGACTGGGACCGGATCTTCGTCTTCCAGACTTCCCCGGTCACGGTGGCCATTCCGGCCTTGCTGGCCCGGATGTGTTCCGGGGCGCCTGTGGTCTTGTGGGTCCAGGACCTTTGGCCAGAGGCGGTCACCTCCAGTGGTCTGGTTGGCAACCGGGTGTTCGGATCCATCTTGGCTTGGCTGTCCACGGCCCTTTACCGGGCCAGCGATCGCCTGGTCACTCAGAGTCAGGCATTCCTGGAGTCTCTGTCAGCCAGAGGCGTTCCCGCCAAGCGGCTGGCCTTCGTTCCCAATTGGGCAGAGGACTTCTACCTTTCCGCTGATCCGGAAGCCGGCGATGGCCAAGTGGAGGGCCGACCCTTCACGGTCCTGTTCGCTGGCAACCTCGGCCGGGGCCAGGGGGCTGACACCATGCTCCAGGCCATGCAGTGCCTTAGGTTCCATCCCATGGTTCGCTGGCGCCTGGTGGGTGAGGGTGCACTCAAACCGTGGCTTCAGGCTCAGGTGGAGGATCTCGGGCTGTCCTCCCGGGTGGAGTTCTTGCCAGCCTGTCCCCCTGAGGCCATGCCGCCCTTGTTCGCAGCGGCGGACGCTCTACTGGTCTGCTTACGCAAGGATCCTGTCTACACCATGACGGTACCCGGGAAGTTGCAGAGCTACCTAGCTTCCGGCAGGCCAGTGCTGGGGTGCATCGATGGCGAGGGAGCGCGTATCATCTGGGAGAG
>CAIYNT010000118.1 GCA_903927605.1 uncultured Holophagaceae bacterium | reverse complement strand
GGTCCACTCGGATCGAGGACCGTCCATCCATCGACGCCAGTCCGTAAGGCGCATTCAGGGACCCATAGTGCAGCCAGAGAAAGTAGTCGCCAGCCTCGGGAACGCTCAGCCGGTAATCCAGCCAGTCACCGGCATTGTGAATGCCGCCCACCGTGGCACCGAAGGTGTGCTTGCCCGGAGCGGTTGCGGCGAAAAGGAATCCCTTCCGGATGGGATCGGCGGCATCGAGGTTTGGGTAGCGGGCCCGGACCTCCCTTCGACCATCAACGAATAGAGACCGGAACTTCCAGTGCCCTATCTCCGAATCGCCCAGATTGAAGGTGACGAGCCTTCCTGCATCGGATGATCGGTACTCTGTCAGTCGGCGCCCTCCGATGAGTTCAGGGGTCTCGCCCGGATAGGCAATGTAAGAGATCGGCCCATGCTTGGTTCCGGAGTCTTCGGGGCCGAAACTGATCGGGCGATCCAAGAAGTAATCTCCTCCCCGGATCTGCACGGACACTGGTCCCGGGAGCGGTGCCTCTGCTTTGAGTGTCCGGATGGCGTCCCGAGCTCTCGTGATGGTGGCAAAAGGCCCATCACTGCGGTCCTGGCTGGGCGCGGGAAGGCGACCGGACCAGGAATCCCGGCCGGCAGGCGATACGTAGAGAAACTGGGTCGGAATGCCCGCTGAGACAGATGCCCACGCGAGGATCCCCACTGTGAGTAAAAGGGGAGTGAACACTCTCACGGTCTGCTGCCCTTCATCAGCCGCTCCTGAACCACAATCCTGGTTGCCTGTGAATGCGCTTTAACATTCCTGGTCACATCTGATCTATCTGGCGTGTTTTTCATGATCATACCCTGGAAATGATTGACTTGGTACGCCACTTTGGGGAAACCTTGATCTGACCTCCATGGTGCTGTACTCCTGCCCCTTTGAGGCGTGTTGGATTTCTTGACACTGGCTGATCAGGCATTTTCTTATGGCTCCTAGATTCATGGATGGCCTGATCGACCAAAAAAATGAATCTGCGCGGTTGTGTTCCAGCGCCACCTGGACCGTCTGGCGGCTGACCCGCAGTTGCGTGCTCGCATGGGCGCTTCTGGCCGCCGGCATCTGGAATCCCATTTTACTTCCAGCATGGCGTACGAAATCATCTCCAAGCACATCGCACCTGAATTCCCATGATCCGGAGGCACCTTGTCCAGTCATCTTGATCTGAAGAACGCCACGCTGCTCATTTCAGGCGGAACCGGGTCGTTCGGCAACGTCGTGCTGAAGAAATATCTTGGCACTGGGATCGGAGAGATCCGGATCTTCAGCCGAGATGAGAAGAAGCAGGACGACATGCGCCACTTCTACAAGGACGACCGGATCAAGTACTACATCGGCGATGTCAGAGACCCGCGCAGCATCACCACAGCGTTGCGGGGGGTGGACTACATCTTCCATGCGGCCGCCCTCAAGCAGGTTCCTTCCTGCGAGTTCTATCCCTTTGAGGCGGTGCGGACGAATGTCCTCGGAACATCCAATCTGCTGCAGGCGGCCATTCAGCAGAATGTGAAGCGAGTTGTTTGCCTCAGCACTGACAAGGCGGTCTACCCCATCAATGCCATGGGGATATCCAAGGCGATGATGGAAAAAGTGGCCCTCGCCGAATCCCGTAATCTGGGGCCCGAAGGGCCGGTGATTTGCGTGACCCGCTACGGAAATGTAATGGCCTCGCGAGGGTCGGTCATTCCCCTGTTCCTCGACCAGATCCG
>CAIYNT010000117.1 GCA_903927605.1 uncultured Holophagaceae bacterium | reverse complement strand
CCGAACCTCACGGATTCAGGGTTTTATATCAACTGATGAGGTAAAGAGTTTTCCATCTTCATTTCTAAATCGATATATTCGTCTTTCAGTGCCTGTTATCACTGGATCTAGAGGCGATGAAAAGATTGCGCCGGTAATACTAAATGAGCTTTTTGTTTTAATTGTCTCGTTTCTATACTCCCATCTCCCACCTTGACCAAACGCGTTGATGTCAGCGGAATCGTATCGAATTAAAATTTGATTATTATGTGGTCCAACTCCAGCTGTTTCTGCCGAAAATCCGTCAATTTTGAGTGTGGAAGGAGTGTTGTTTTTAATGATGATATTAAATTCATATCGCACCACGTTATTATTCGACAAAATACCTTTTACAATAGTGGGTTGAGCAGTCAATACGACAGGTTCATTAGGGCTCTCGCACGAGATGAAGAATAGACCCATAAAAAGTAAACCAAGTAAGGAATATTTCGGTTCCATGGTCGCATCCTTATTGATAGTCTAATCGCTCTAAGTGATTCGAAATATTTCAAAATAATAGTGTAAATTAGATCATTTTTTCAAAAATAAATGATTTGCCGTCATCCTTAAATTTGACTGAATATCCTATGTTTTCTGAAATGCGACTAAATAGTATTTCCGGAGAACATTCCAGCCCGTTCATTTGATCTCCTCGCAATTCGGCAGGGTTTGATTTTATATAACTTAACACCCATGCCTTAGCGGGTCCATTATCCCAGTCATAGGCCCCACAAAAGGCTGTACTTTCCCAGCCTCTGTGTAATTCGATAATTTTGATCTTCAACTCACTCAAATTCATTTTGATGCCTCCTGTGGTGATTGTAATGATGATCAGGGAATGAGGCCTAACGAAGGAAGCTAACCGGCCCCGCCTGCACCGAGGCGATGAACGAAGCCGGGATAGCGAAATGTTGAGAGAGATCGGAATGTAATGCAGGCATGGTCCGAGTTAAGCGGGGGGTGGTGCAACTTGAACGCACCTTAGGTGGCTGACTTCCGCGTTGCGTCAGCAAGAGCAAGCTTGATGCCTGCTCGATCCAGCCTGTCTGGTTCGATACTTGTCCGATTGAGCTTATTCAAGCGAGTAGTCTCATCTTCAGTCAGCAGAGCAAGTTGATAGTTCTCTTCGACGAACTTAGAGAACTCGGCATCGTCTGCCCCAGACAAGACCTTCTTAATCGCGAGCCGGGTGAGGGCGCGATGTGGATTGATGTGTTCGATCAACACGCGTTCGCCTGCCTGATGCGCCAAAAGGGCCGCCTCTGAGAATGGTGCATGCGCGTGCTCTCGGAGATTGTTGAGATGAGAAAGACCAGGGAAGCACAGCCGAAGGCCTAGAAGGTGCAGTATCCGCTCTGCACTATGAATTGCGCCGCCATTGTCGGTGAAGCCCACCTCAACCATCTTCATGCGGAGTTCCGCCGCAAGTCGAAACATGGCGATGAGGGCTTCTGGCTCGTACTTGCGAATTTTTGCCATCGGTAGCTTCGTAAGGGGAAGCGCATCTAGAGAGGAGGGTGACAGGTTGGAGTCGCGTTATGTGGGCAGTGAGGAAGCAACGATGTGCGGCCTAACGATGAAGCTAAGGCCGATGCAAGTTAAAATTCTGTAGCCAAAAGTGGGTATGTTTGCATATTTCCGTACGGGACCTTGTAAAGGGTCATGGTAACCGTGCTGTATTGTGTTTTCCCCTGCATTGGAATTTCTTCAAGGCTGAAAGATTCTGAACGTAACAACGTCCCGTTAAGCAAATCTTGATATCTAATGTCATATGAACCTGCAGTAATGTTCGTGAGCGTGAAAGTAGCCTTCGCAGGAATATAAAATGTTCTAATTGGATAAGCCTTTGGGGCTTTCAGCGATACCAATTTTACCAATACATCTGTGTCATTTTGAATATTATCAACAGTTACAATTGATAATCCCTTGCTATGTAATCTCGGAAAGCCTTTGATATAGGATGCCTGATCGGGCCATGGTTGCCCGTTAGGAGCCATCTGAGGTCTAACGTAGTTGATCTTAGGCTCAGGTTGGGGCGATACCTGTGATGAGGGTGCTGACGTAACTGGTAATGCCGGTGAAGTTGGAGATTGAACTACAAACGGCTCAACTTGGTAAGGCATTGGACCAGGACGTGGAGTCGCACTGTATTTAGGTAACCAAAATACCAAAATTACAAATGCGCTGATTGTGTACCAATGCCATTGTTCGCGAATATGAATGAAGGGCCTTTTCAAAGTTCGGAGAGAACAAAGTGCCGATAGAAATGAAGAAATGGACGAAAAATTTTGTTTAGGTGATAACTCAAATTTGCATGATCCGCACCGGAATCGCCGCCCAGGTTCATTTGATAGGCGATTTCTCTGGCCGCACTTTGGGCACGCAATGATCTGAGATTGGATGATCTCAGCTTCGCTGAATTCTTCGCCTTGTTTCATTGAGAGGCCTAAGGAAGAAAGCTTCCAGGCCCCGCCTGGATCAAGACACTGAAAGATGCCGAGGACGCGGAACGAATAGAAAGAGCGGTAGGCAGTACAGGCGCGGTCCGGGTTGAGGGATGAGTTGGCCACATTCGAACACCAAGTTAGGGAACTTGCTTGGGCTTAGCGAGTGCGAAAACAAGGACTAGCCCAATTATTAGACAAAGACCTTCGGCACCGCCCGCACAACCTGTGCAGCCTTCTTTGACCGGCGAGTTCGATCCGACCAATCGGAGAAGGAGTCCAAAAATAAAACTCAAGGGTAATGGTAGTAGGAAAATGACCGAAACAATTGTGGACCCTGGTCTACGTAGTTCCCGTGTTTTTGTAACAGGGATGGTTTTCCTGGTGAGACCGAGAATTCCAATCACCAACATCAGAATCCACATCGGAAATCCCTTCGCTGTCTCGTTGACTGTGGAGTAAGCGGGAAACGCGATACCTAATGAAAGATGCTAACCCGGCCCCGCCTGCACCGAGACGATGAACGAACCCGAGGAAGGGAGAGGAGGCGTAAGAGTGGAAGACCAGGCAGGTGGGGTCTGGGTTGAGGGAGAGGTTACCCTTAGCGAACTGATGCCGCAAACGCCCAAGAGAGTGGTAGCGCGAGTGGCAAGGCAGGCCAGCGGCGACCTGGGCTCGCCGTAAGGCTGCGGTTTGCGGCCACCATCAACCGATGGAGAAGTCCTTAGGTCCAGCCGCCAAGACCTCCAACCACTTCGTGGGGCAGGGCCTAAGGAGGTCCTGGAGACTGGCAGCGGACGACGCCGGGTCCAGCCATGTTGCCCACTCCGACGCAGGCAGGACGGCAGGCATCCGGTGGTGCGGTAAATCAGCGATCAGCTCGTTCGGCTCCGTAGTGATCACGGTCGCCGTGTCGTACTGGATGCCGGTCTCTGGGTCCTGCCAGGGCCCCCAGAGCCCTGCGAACACGAACAAGTCTCTAGTGGTCGGCACGATGGTGCATGCCGTGCCCTTCTTAGCGCCGTTGATCTTCGGCCACTCGAACCAGGCGTTGACGGCGATCAAGCACCGCTGGTTCCTGAACGGGCTGGAGTAGAGCCTGCCGGTGGCGATCTTGTCGGCGCGGGCGTTGAAGGTGAAGTATTCGCTGATGAATGCCCGGCTGGGAGCGTTCGGCGGGAGGAAGCCCCAGAGGTAGCTCGCGGCCACGCGGACTCCGTCCACCAAGCGGACGCCAGGGATGGCATTGGTCGGTGAGACGTTCGGGTTCGGCACAGCCCAGTCCTCGGTAGCACCGGCGGCGCCGAGGTGCTCCAGCACGAGGCCCTCGATGCCCTTCTTTACCCCCACCCGACCGCACACCCTCGCCTCCACCAACTTGCCCACCATCATGCCCCTGTCCCAGCCCGGAAGTGGCTGCCAACCAAGGCCCCGCCCCCCGGCTTGGAGCCGGTCATCTTCGTGAAGAAGAAGCCTAGCCCATTCGCTTTTTTTACGCCATCCTTGCATCCCCATCAGTTCAGGGGTGTGGGTCAGAACGATGTTGGCGGTGTGGGTCCCAGAGCTTCCTTTCCAGATCGCCCGGCTACACGAGCCCGGGCTGGTAGGGCGTCCGCTGGGGTTCCGAAGCCCTGAGGCCGGGCGGACCCCACGCCTCTGGATGGTAGACAGGCAAGCCCGCAAGGCCGGACTGGAGGCCGGGGTTCCCATAGATGTCGCCCTCCACCAGGACCCTGGCCTCGTAGTGCTCGACCCCATGCCTTCGACCTGGATGGACGCCCGCGCCTGCCTGGGCCGTCACCTGCTCGCCTACAGCCCGCTGGGCCGCCTGGGGCGCTTCGGCGAAGGGTTCGTGGATCTTCGCGGGACTGAGCGCCTGCACGGCCCCGTGCTCGATGCCGCCGAACGTCTCCGCATGGATCTCCAGAAGGTAGACGGCTGGAGTGCCCACGGCGGCTTAAGCCAGAGCTTCTCCGCTTCCCGGTTGGCGGCCAAGGCGGAGGACCGGGTGCGGATGATCGAGGCGGGCCAGGAGGCGACCTTCCTCGCCCCCTATGCGCTCGGGGCACTGTCGGCCCTGGAGGCTCGATCGCGAGATCGGCTCCAGCATTTTGGTCTACACCGCATCGCCCAGGTGCAGCCCATGGAGGTCCCCGCGCTCTCCAGGATCATCCCGCCCGCTGAAGCCTTCCAGGTTCTCCGGCAAGCCCGTGGTGAAGACCAAGACCGGCTCCCGCTGCTGGAGGTCGTCCGGGCATCCGAGACCTTGCGGAAGATCATCGTTCCCCCTGTGCACAAGCACGACCTCGGGCTGGCCTCGTGGGTGTGGGAGGCAGCGTGGGCTTGGCGCCTGGATGGCCGCTTCGTTCACCGCCTCCGCCTGTCCTGGTGGGATGTCGATGACCTCCCCCATGTGCTGCCCTTCGGCCTCAACGGCGAGGACCTCTGGGCGTGCTGTCGAGACCTCGAACTCAAGTTCATGGCCGAGGCCACCCGGCGCGTGCTCATCCAGCGCCTGGAACTCGAAGCGTGGCTCGGTCAGACACCCGGCACCCCGCTCCTGCTCGCCGAAGACAACGTTCAAAAGAGGCTGACACTCGAAGCTACTGCCCTTCGGCTCCATCGTCGTTTCGGCCACCAGGCCCTCCGCCAGGGGGCGTAGGCCATGGCCATGGCCCTCGGCATCTCCGCATACAGCCTCATGGAGGGGGTCTACCTCCCCGAGGACCTTGGGAAGCTGGCGCTCCGCCTCGGCTACACAGACCTCGCCCTAGTAGACCGGGGGCTTCACGGCCTGCCCCGGATGCGCGAGGCCGCCGACAAGCTCGGCCTCCGGCTCCACGTCGGTTGCCGACTACCGCTCGCCGACGGCGAAGTCTACGTTCTCCCCCTAGACGCCGAGGGCTACACCGCGATGAACAAGGCCCTGACCGACAGGGCGCACGGTCGCTCGTGGATGTGGCCAGGGAGCTGCATGCTTCTGGCGGACCGATGGGGTGTGGCCTTGCAGTTGAGGGACGAGGCGCCGGACGCCGAGCTGGTCGCCATCCTCATCGGCGGTGGTGGCTGGCAGGTGGCCCAGCGAGCCCGCGCCGAGGGCATCGCCGTGGTAGGCCCCCAGGTGCTGCGGTTCCTGAAGTCGGAGGGATTGGCTATCCACAAGGTCAAGCGGGCAATCGTAATGAACGCCATGCTCCAGGACCTAAAGCCCAAGGACTACTGGGAGCCACGCCTGGGGGCCAAGACCTGCACGGCGTGGGAGCAGGGGCTCTCAGAGGAAGTGAACGAGGGCACCCGGCGCCTCGAAGCTCAGCTCGGAGGGTGGGCGTTGCTGTGGGGGACGTGGGTGCTACCAAACCCGCCGCACCTCAGCCCCGGCGAGGACCTGGCCGAGAGGTTGTGGGCCGAGGCCCGTGAGGGTATCCGTCGCCGCTACGGCGCCGTGTCCGACCCGAAGGTCCACCGCCGCCTGGAGAAGGAGATGGACCTGATCCTCCGAAAGGGCTACGGGGGCTACTTTCTGGTCATGCAGGCCATCACCCAGAATGCCTCCCGGACATGTGGACGTGGCAGTGGTGCCGCCTCACTCCTCAGCTACCTGCTTGGCATCACCAACGTGGACCCCGTCGGCGCCAACCTGATGTTCGAGCGGTTCCTCAACGAGGACCGGGAGGACCCGCCCGATCTCGACGTGGACTTCGCCTGGGACGAGAGGGATGAGGTCCTCCAGTGGGTGTTCAACACGTTTGGGCGTGATCACGTGGCCATGGTCGCAAACCACAACATGTTCCAGCCCCGCGCCGCCATCCGCGAGGTTGCCAAGCTCCACTGCCGACCCGAAAGCGAGATCGCACGGATGTCGAAGCGGCTGCGGACCTGGGGCTGGGAGGACGAGGCCGGACTGTCTGTGAAGCTCGGGCGGACGACCCGAACCGATGCGCCCATGCCCGAGCCCTGGCCGGCCATCATCCAGATGGCAACCCGGCTCGTCGGCCAGCCGCACCTGCTCTCCGTGCACCCCGGCGGCACGGTCATCACCCCCGGGCCCCTCTGGGAACATGCACCTAGCCAGCCCGCCCCGGCGAAGGATGGCGTCTCGATCCTCCAGTGGGAGAAGGACGGCGTGGAGTCTTACGGGTTGGTGAAGCTCGACCTGTTAGGCAACCGGTCTCTCGCCGTCGTCCGTGATGGCCTTGCCGTCCTGGAGACCAGGGGAGAGGCACCGGAACGCCGCACGTGGTTCCCTGAACAGGACGAGGTCACCCAGGACCTGATGGCGAGGGGTGACACCATCGGCGTCTTCTACGTCGAGAGTCCGGCCAGCCGCATCCTCCAACAGCGAGTAGGCAGAGGCGACTACGAGCATCTGACCATTCACAGCTCATTGATCCGTCCCGCCGCCAACCGCTGGGTGGACGCCTACGTCTCCCGGACCAAGGGTGAGGCCTACGAGCCCATTCACCCATCCCTCGACGACCTGCTGAGTGAGAGCTACGGCGTTCTCGTCTACCAGGAGGACGTGATGCGGGTGGCTCAGGGCATGGCCGGGTTCACCTACAAGCAGGCCGACAAGTTGCGGAAGGCCCTGGGGAAGAAGGACCACGCCGCCCGCGTCCCCGACTACAAGGCCGCGTTCATGGACGGCTGCCGGACTAACGGCATCCCCGAGAAGGGAGTCGAGGAGGTCTGGAGCATGGTCGAGACCTTCACGGGCTACTCATTCTGCAAGCCGCACTCCGCCAGCTATGCCCGCGTGAGCTACGAGAGCGGCTGGATCAAGGCCCATCACCCCGCACCCTTCTACGCCGCCGTGATCAACAACCAGGGCGGGTTCTACCCCGCCATCGCCTACCTGGGCGACGCCCGGCGCCACGGTGTGAAGGTCCTGGGCCCGGACGTGAACGAGAGCGACGCCGGATATGCCCCGGATGGCGACCACGCCCTTCGCGTCGGGCTCAGCTTCATCAAGGGCTTGGCCAAGGCCGACCTGGAGAAGCTGCTGGTCGCCCGGACGGAAGGCGGCGCCTACCAGGACCCCCAGGACCTCCAGGCCCGGGCGAAGACTTCCGCCAAGGCCATGGAGCTGTTGGCCAGGGCCGGGGCCTTCGACCGGTGGGCCCCCGACGGAGACCGGACGCGGCTGCTCTGGGACAGCGTGGGTGGCCTGCCCAAGGGGGTGGCCCCGAGACCCACCGGCCTCGTCCAGCGGGCCAACCAAGAGATGGAGCTTCTGGGCATCACCCTTGAGCTACATCCAGCGGCGCTCACCCGAGGACAGCGCCCCGGAGAGGACTACCCCCATCGCGCCGGGCAGGTGCCCCACCGCATCGGTCACGAGAGCCGGTTCTGGGCGCTCGTCGTGGCGGAGAAGCTCGTCCTCACCAAGGACGACCAGCCGATGCAGTTCGTGACCTTGGAGGACGAGACTGGCCTCGTCGAGGCCGTGGTCTTCCCCGAACCGTTCCGTCGTCGGGGGCAGGGATTCACCGTGGGGGAGGTAGTCCCGGCCAGGGGGGTGGCGGATCTTCAGGACGGAGTCGTGATCCTTCGATGGCTCTAGAATGTAAGGACCATGTTCAGTTGGGCCATGATGCTCACGAGAACCCATAGGTAAGGGGCAGTCCCAGGTGAAGCACCAGTACTTTGGCGACATCAACGACTACCGGAAGTACGGCCTCCTGCGCCTCCTGGCCGTCGAGGGCGGCTTCAAGTTGGGGATCACCTGGATGCTCACGCCCGCTGACGGTCGCCCCGATGGTGGCAAGATCGACTACCTGGACCAGCCTGGGCGTTGGCGGGCCCATGATCCAGACCTCTTCGATCACCTTGCCAGCGCCCTGAAGGGCGACGGTGCACGGAACCTGGGGGCGCTGGCGGCCCATAACCTTATACCCGGGGCCCGCTACCACTCAGACATTCTTGAAGACGGGGTCGCTGCTAGGGCGGCGTATATGAAGACCATGCTCGACGCCTTCAAGGGCTTGGACATGGTCTTCTTCGACCCTGACAACGGCATGGAAGTGAAGAGCTGCCCGCCGGGCAGGAAGGGGTCATCGAAGTTCCTCGCCTGCCATGAGGCGGCAGCCACCTTCGCCACCGGGGCGTCCTTGATTGTCTTCCAGCACTACTGTCGGGTCGAACGGGGATCGTATGCCCGGCAGCAGGCCCAGCGCCTAGCCGACATCACCGGGGCCAAGGTGATTCTTCCTGTTGCCACCGCCCACGTATTGTTCCTTCTGGCCCCTCACCCCTGTCATGTCCCCGCTGCCCAGAGAGCCCTAGAGGCCCTGGACACTAGGTGGCCAGGCCAGTTCTGGCATGTTGACTCAGGCTTGAGGGACCATTCCGATGCCCATGTATATGAGGGGCCGAAGGAGGTGCCATGGAAGCCGCTCTAGAAACGGAGTAGGTTCACATGAATGAGATCCCCGAATCGAAGGCACGACCGAACGAACTTTTTCAAATACCTGAGTGCGGGTGGGGCGGTTTCCATCCTCAAGAACAGATCGCTCCGATGGAGTTCTCCTCTCACCTTCAATGACCCCTTCGACGTGCCCAGGGAACTGACCGTCGGCATCGAGCCTGATGAGATTCGAAAAGCCACCGGGAGAATATTTAGAGAACTCATGCAGAATCCCCCTGCTGATACGTCCTTTTTGGCCCCGAAGGTTCAAGAAATCGTCGAGCTAGTTAAGGCTGGTATCACCGACGATGTTCGGCGCGAGATTCTGGCCGGTTTGGATACCCCCATTCCATTCAGCCAGGGCATCACTGAGGCCCTTCGGGGACTTCGTGGGCAATGGAAGGAGTGGATACATGACTTCAGGATTCTCTGCCTGACCGAGAGTCCGGACCATGTCGCAATGTGGCATCACTATGCAGATGCATACAGGGGAGTCGTTCTTGAGTTCCGATGCCTGGATGAAACCGACTCACCATTACTGGCGGCAGATAAGGTGAACTACTCCCCCGAGACCTCCCCCTTGTTCACTGCTGAAGGATGGGCGGACATCCTGATTCGCAAAATGAGGAACGCTATCGACATACTTTCCAAGCTGGCAACTACCGCCAAAGCTGCCGATTGGGCATACGAGAATGAATGGAGGGTTGTCACTTGGAAGCGGGAGAAGGACCCGCCAGGGCTGTATTCCTATTACCCTTTCCACCCCCGCGAACTAGCGAAAATCTACTTCGGCCCCCAGATCTCTGAAGACAAACGGATTCGACTGAAAAAACTGGCATTGCGGTATCCAGAAGTAGACCTAGTGGATGTCTCATTTGGCCAATTCGGGAAGCTTGAATTCAAAGCCCAGGCACCAAAGGGATAACGGCCCTCCACATCTGGCTGAGCTACCACCATCCTGCAGCGCCCCGAGAGGGTTGCAGAATTGGCATGTTGGATGTTGCGCAATGACTTTGCGCAAAACAAAACAAAGTGAAAACCCGTGGACAATGAAACTCCAGCCAAGGAGGCTTCATGGAAACAGTGAGCATTTCGTCGGTGGCGGGACCTGGTTGACCGGGTGGGTCGGCGCGGCGGTGCCCAGCGTCGAAATGCGATGTTGAACAAGCCCGTAGCGGCGAGGGCCAAACTGATCGCTATGGGG